>JAGFXN010000119.1 GCA_017861215.1 Deltaproteobacteria bacterium
CCGGAAAAGCGCTGGGAAAGAACTACCTGGATGATGTCGCCGCTTCTGATGTACTCCTTCGCCCGGTCAACCGCAGCCTCGAAATCCTCCCGGCTGATATTCGACCGGAACGCAACCGGAGCCGGGCGCGTTTTATGCACCGTTGACACGGGCAGGGGTTTCTTCAGCCTGGCAATGAGGGCGTCAATTCGCCTGGTCGCGTCCAGGTAGGCCTCTTCCGGCGGCACTCCATCAAGATGGGCATTGGCAACGACTTTGATCTTCTGCCTGACGTTATCAAAGATTACCAGGGTGTCGGTTATCAGAAAACAGGAGTCGTACGCGCCGATGTCGGCAGCAGTGCCGGCAGGGAGCGTCTCGAAGAAGCGTACCATGTCATAGCCGAGATAGCCGACAGCGCCGCCGAAAAAGCGGGGCAACCCCTCGATCTCCACCGGTCGGAACCGGCCAAGATGCTCCCTGATCAGGTCAAGCGGGTCATCGCTCTCGAAAACTTCCGCTGCTGCACCGCGCCGTAACACCTCGACAGACCGGCCGCGGGAGCGGAGGACAACCGACGGGGAGCCGCCGAGAAAGCTGTAGCGCGCCCATTTTTCCCCACCTTCGATACTTTCGAGCAGGAAGGAGTATTCTCCGTCATCAATCTTCATGAAGGCGCTGACCGGGGTATCCATGTCCGCCATGATCTCGCGATAGACAGGGATCAGGTTCCCATTGGCGGCAAGCGCGGCAAAACTCTCTTTATCTGGGTAGTACATTACCGCTCCGGGTGAGAAAATTGCCTGAAATTAGCACAGGGGAGGCAGCTTCTGCAAACGTTTTGCAGGAATTGACATAAATAGCCGGGTGGTATGACTGAAGGTTGAAGGTTGAAGGTTGAAGGCTGAAGGTTGAAGGCTGAAGAAAAAGTACTCTTTTCGAGGCAATGAATGCGAGTTGCGGACATCTCTGCCGGAGCAAGGGCAGCTATCCTTCAGCCGCCGCCTGCAGCCGTGCTTCTTCCCTGCCCAGAGTGAAGTAGAAGGTCGCCCCTTCTCCTTCAACAGCCTCCGCCCATATCCTGCCGCCATGCCTGTGGACGACCCTCTGCGCGATTGCCAGTCCGATCCCCGTGCCGTCAAATTCCGTACCATGAAGTCTCTGGAACGGTGCAAACAGCTTGTCCGCATAGTTCATGTCAAAGCCGGCGCCATTATCCCTGATGAAATATACCGGCCTGGCGTCAAGAGTCAGGCAACCGAATTCTACGACCGTTTCCGGTTTCTGCGCAGCGTATTTCCAGGCATTGCCGACAAGATTACTGAGCAGCACCTCCAGCAGGCGCTCATCACCGTAGGCCTCGAGATCGTCTTCAACCCTGAAGCTGGCTCGGCGCTCCGGTTCCCTCTCCCGCAGGGATACGGCAATAGCATTCACAATTCTGCTGAGATTGACCCTTGTCATGCGCAATTCCCGCCTGGTAACCCGGGCAAGCCCGAGCAGATCGTCAATCAGCAGCTCCATCTTGCTGCAGCCGGCAATAATTCTTGACAGGTAATGCCTCCCCTCACTATCGAGTCCGGCTGCGTAATCGTTCTCGAGGATCTGGCTGAAACTGCTGATATGCCGCAATGGCGCCCGCAGATCATGGGAAACAGAATAGCTGAATGATTCCAGTTCACGATTGACCATCTCCAGTTCGGCAGTGCGCTCGCGCACTCTGTCGTCAAGTTCCTCGTTGAGGCGCCTGATCTCCTGGTCGGCCTTCACTCGACTGGTGACATCACGGACGACCTCAATGCCGCCGACTACTTCTTCCTGTGCGTTGCGCAGCGGCGATGCCGTAATCTCGAAGAAAAACTCCTTGCCGCCGATTGCTACATGGCGCACGCGGACATGATCACCGCCGTCTTCCATGGCAAGCCGCAGCGGACAGTCTTTGCAGACGGCACTGTTATGGTTATACGCCTCGTAACAGTACTTACCGACGGCGTTACCGACAAGCTTCCGGTGGGCGTCATTCTGCAGGACTACCCGATAGTTGCGATCCTGAATGCTCAGCCCTTCACCCATACTGGCGAGAATCGACTCAAGTTTTACCTTTTCGGCAACGAGTTCGTCATTCGTTCGCCAGTACGCGGCCACTTGATTGCGCAGCTCCTTCTCGGTCAGGGCAAGTTCTTCATTGCGCTCCTGCAGGGCCTGCTCACGCTGGCTTACCGCGGCAGACATTTTCTGGAAATTTTCATACAGTTCATGAATTTCGCTGTATGCCGAGAAGGTGCCGGAAGCAGGAACAATTTCTCCGCCGGCCAGTTTTCGGCTGGCATGGGACATCGCCCGCACCGGCGCCGTAATTTTTGCGACTCTCCGGTAGGCGAAAAAAAGTGCTGCGGCGAGGACAGCAACTGCCAGCAGGGCGAGCAGCCTCTCCAGTCGGTAAAGAGCGGCAAACGATTGCTCTTTGTCGTGCACAGAAACGATAACCCAGTCATTATGGTCGAAAGGCAGCACCGTACCGATGACTTTTCGGCCGGTGAGCGTGAAGGCATAGGTACCGCTTGTCCCGTGGAGACCGGATGTTATCTGCGGGATCGAGATGAACGCCTCTTTTTCCCCGACGAGCGCTCTGTCGGGATGTGCAAGCAGACGCCCTTCCGGGCTTACAATAAAGGCGTAGGCGTTCAGGGAAGTCCTGGTAGGTTCCACCATTTTACAGAGATAGGAGAGATTCATCGTCCCGACTATCATGCCGCCCTTCCAGGGCATTCCGATTGAAACAACCGATTCCCCGCTCCGGAGCGAGACAAAAGGCTCCGACCAGACAATCCGCTTGTCTGTGGTCACTTTTTTGAACAGCTCGCTGTCCAGAAAATTCTGCTTCTTCACGACATTTTCCGAGGGCATCGCCTCCGGACCGGCTGCACCTGCAGGTCTGCCGGCGGCATCAATAAGCAGGACTGATTCAAACAACGGATCAATTGCCATCGTTGATTGCATGATTGTATCAAGAGTGCCGAAACCTCCCCCGGCATGACGAGACGTGGCATAATGCTCGACATCATCACGGATATGCTGCAACAAAATCACCGGCCGCGAGAGAAAGAGTTCCACAGCCGTGGCAACCGTCTGGGCAACCCTCTTATTCTCCAGACGAATGCGTTTCGATGTATCAAGATGAAACATGACAACAGATAAAGCGACTGCTGTCAGCATCGGCAGCAGCGTGAGTAATATGACGCTTGAAAGAAGCGCCTTGCGAATACTAACCATCTGTCCCATCAACAATACCCCGGATAAAAATTGTCCAACAATATCATGAAAAAAATTTCTAATAAAGATGTTTAAACCCGCCGGCAACTATTTTTTGACGCAATCCCTTGAATTTTACCGGCAGCGTTATTAGTTTTAATGATTGAAGTTTTCACCCCAATAAAGGAGACAGTCACACAATGAAGACAACCAGGCAGTTTCAGACCGAGGTACAGCAACTTCTCGACCTCGTCATCCACTCCCTTTACTCGAACAAGGACATCTTCCTGCGGGAGCTTGTCTCCAACTCATCGGACGCCATTGACAAGATCCGCTTTGAAGCCCATTCCAACGAAGCGCTCCTTGAGGGGAACAGCGACTGGAAGATCAAAATCATCCCGGACAAAACCGCCGGCACCCTCACCATCATTGACAACGGCATCGGCATGAACCTCGCCGAAGTCGAAGAGAATATCGGCACCATCGCCCGCTCGGGCACCAAAGCGTTCATGGAGGCCCTCCAGGAGGCCAAGGCGAGCAATAACCCCGAGCTGATCGGCCAGTTCGGCGTCGGCTTCTACTCCTCCTTTATGGTAGCCGACCGGGTTACACTGACCACCCGCAAGGCCGGCAACCCGTCAGCCGGCTGCAGTTGGGAATCTACCGGTGACGGCACCTATACGGTCGAGGAGTGCGACAAGGCGACCCGCGGCACCGAGATCGTTCTGCACCTGAAGGAGGAGATGAAAGAGTATCTCGACGAATGGAAGATCCGTTCCATCATCAAGAAGTACTCCGACTATGTCCAGTATCCGATAACCATGGACATCACCCGCAGCGGGCCTGCCAAGGGAGTTGACGGCAAGGTGATCGAAGGGGGCGGCGACATCGAAACCACCACCGAAGAGACGCTCAACTCGATGAAAGCCATCTGGACCCGCCCGAAAAGCGACATCACCGATGAAGAGCACGAAGAGTTCTACAAGCACATTTCCCATGATTTTGAAAAGCCGTTCCGGCCGATCCAGTTCTCTGCCGAAGGGATCAGCGAATTCAAGGCGCTGCTCTACCTCCCTGCCCGCAAGCCTTTCGACCTCTTCTCCCAGGACAGGAAACGCGGCGTGCATCTCTACGTGAAGCGGGTCTTCATTACCGACAACTGCGAGGCGCTGCTGCCGGACTATCTCCGTTTCGTGCGCGGTGTTGTCGACTCCAGTGATCTGCCGCTCAATGTCTCCCGCGAGATCCTGCAGGAGGATGTGCAGATCAGGAGGATCCAGAAGAGTCTGGTCGGCAAGGTGCTCAGCACTCTGGCGGAGATCAGGGAGAAGGAGCCGGAGGAGTATCTCAAATTTTACAGTGAATTCGGCCCGGTGCTGAAGGAGGGGCTGCACTTCGACTATGCCAACAAGGAGAAGCTCCAGGAGCTGGTTCTTTTCGAAAGCACGGCAACCGAGGCCGGCAAGCCTGTCTCCCTGCAGGAATATGTGGCACGCATGCCGGAGGCGCAGAAGGAGATCTACTTCATCACCGGCACCAGCCGCGAGATGGTTGCCAACTCGCCGCACCTTGAGGGCTTCAGGAGCAAGGGCTACGAAGTGCTCTTTCTCACCGACCCGGTGGACGAATGGGTGGTGCAGACGCTTACCGAGTATGACGGCAAGAAACTGAAAGCGGTCGACCGCGGTGACGTGGAGTTGGACAGCGAAGAGGAAAAGAAGGCGAAAGAGGAGCAGAAAAAGGAGACGCAGGAGCAGTACAAGGATCTGCTGGAGTTCATCAAGGGAAAACTCGACGACAGCGTCAAGGAGGTCCGCTTCTCCAGCAGGCTTACGGAAAGCGCCTGCTGCCTGGTGGCCGATGAGTACGGCATGAACGCCAACATGGAGCGGATCATGAAGGCGATGAACCAGGATGTGCCGAAGTCGAAGCGAATCCTGGAGCTGAACCCGAAGCACCCGATCATGCAGACCCTCGGCACCATGTTCGCCGCCGACAAGGATAATCCCAAGCTGGCCGATTACTGTGAACTGCTGCTCGATCAGGCGCTGCTCACCGAAGGCTCACCGATCAAGGATCCGCTCCGTTTCACCAAACTGGTATCGGAACTGATGGTCAAGGCGGGGTAGAAGAAACTTCAGTTTCATCGAAGGAAAGGGGCGACCGCAGCTGCGGTCGCCCCTTTTGCGTTTAGCCCATTAACCGTATGCTGCCCGACGATACCCTGTGTATTCTTGAATGAATTCTGCTAATTCGGGGGACATCCATGATACGTTTAGTCAAGGGGGAAACGGAGGAAGAACTACACTGTCCAATCAATAATTGTGATGGAGGGAACGCG
>JAGFXN010000120.1 GCA_017861215.1 Deltaproteobacteria bacterium
GGCTACAGCAGCGATGCGGACACCAGAACGGTGGATACCCATATTACCCGTCTGCGCAGCAAGCTCGGCGAAGCCGGCGAGATGATCCGCACCGTCCGCGGCTATGGCTATAAACTGGAGCTGCTATGAGAATGTCATTCCGTGCCAAGCTGATGCTCTCCTACCTGGCGCTGCTGCTGGTAATGAGCGCGGCAATCTACCTGTACCTCAACCACTCCCTGCATAAATCCATAGTCAGCTCGCTGCAGGAAAATCTGACCAATGCGGCCCGCTTGACAGCCGTCATGGCAGACCATAACCCCGGCCGTCTCAGCGCGGAGGCGCCGGCGCTTGCCGCCGCGGCAGGTAGGGCGCTGTCCGCCAGGGTGACGCTCATCAACCCGCAGGGCATCGTTACCGGCGATTCCGAGGTGGCCCCGGACAAGCTCGGCGAACTGGAAAACCATCTTGACCGGCCGGAAGTCAAGGATGCGCTGCAGCAAGGCCGGGGAGCGGCAATCCGCTATTCGGCGACGCTGCGCACCGATATGTTGTACGTTGCCGTGCCGCTGGTCGTCAACAAGGTCAACGAAGGGGTCGTCCGCCTGGCGCTGCCGCTCGCTGCCGTTGACAAGGCGCTGGCAAGGATGCACACCATGCTCGGCATCGGCCTGCTGATCGCCTTCATTCTCGCTCTCATCTTTTCCGACATTCTGGCGCGCCTTACTTCACGGCCGTTGCGCCAGGTGGCTGCCATAGCCGCCGCTATCAGCGAGGGGGATTTCCGCCGGCGTCTGCCGGCAGTATGGCACGATGAACTCGGCGACCTTGCCAGGATCATGAATGAGATGGCTGCCAGGCTGGAAGCGCAGCTGACAACTCTCTCCCGCGAGAAGAGCCGTCTTGATGCCATCCTCAAAGGAATGGGCGAGGGGTTGATGGTAACCGATGCCGACGGTGCCATCAGTCTGGTCAATCCGGCTTTCTGCCTCCTGTTCGGGGTGAGCGACACTGTTATCGGTGCGCCGCTCAGCCATATCTCCCGCCATCCGGCGCTGCATGATTCCTACAGTAAGGTGCGGCAGAGCGGCAGCGAACTGCAGGAGGAGATGACGCTGCAGGTTTCCGGGGAAAAGGTGCTGCTGACCCACTGGGTGCCGCTCACGGCAGAAAGCGGTTCGGGCGGAGTCGTAGCTGTCTTCCATGACATCAGCGACCTGAAGCGTCTGGAGAATATCCGCAAGGATTTCGTCGCCAATGTCTCCCACGAACTGCGCACACCGGTAACCGTCATCAAGGGGTATGCCGAGACCCTGCTTGACGGGCTGATCAAGGAGAATCCGGAGCAGGCGGCCCGCTTTGTCGCCATCATCCACGATCACAGCGAGCGGCTGACAGCTCTGCTGGCCGATCTGCTCAGCCTTTCCGAGCTTGAGTCAGCCGGGTTTTCGCTGCAGCTGCAGCCGATCCCGCTGGAGTCCTCGCTGCGCCGGGCCTTCACCCTGGTGGCAGAGAGTGCCGCTGCCAAGGGAATTACCGTCACCCCGCCGCCGGCGCCGCTGTTGCCGGTCATGGCGGATCAGGGCCGGCTTGAACAGGTTCTGGTCAACCTGCTCGACAATGCGGTGAAGTACACACCGGCCGGCGGCCTGGTGGCGATTCTGGTCAGCGAAGAGGATGGCTGTCTGCGGATCGCCGTGCAGGACAGCGGTACGGGGGTTCCGGCGGAGAGCATTCCGCGGCTGTTCGAACGCTTCTACCGGGTGGATGCCGGCCGCAGTCGCGACGAAGGGGGTACCGGGCTCGGCCTTGCCATCGTCAAGCATATAGTCCAGCTGCATGGCGGCACGGTCAGGGCGGAGAACAACCGCGACAGCCGGGGGGCGACCTTCAGCTGTACCCTGAAAAAAGCAGTCGGCTGATTTTTCTCAGCTGTTCAATACGCAGGATCAAACAGGCACGGGGCTTCAGGCTTCGTGCCTGTTCTTTTTCCAGAACCGGCTCCGCAACGCTCTTATTTGCATGAAATTTTACTGAACGTAACAGCGCTGCAACATCAGCAGGCTACGATCTCTCCTAACTAAAAGTGAAAAGGAGAAGCGATTATGACACTGAGAGATGGAAATTACTATGTATGGCACTGTGAGTGGTGCGACAGCACCAATTACACCGTATGGACACGGCTGGCGACCGAGGGGCTGGCATGCGGCGCCTGTCATCACCAGGCAGGAGCGTCTGCCGATGAATATCCGGTATTCATGCCGGCACACCTGGCTATAGAAGCCGGCGTCTATGCTTAACTGCGGCAACGGGCAGAGTGTATCCTCTGTAGATGCACTGCTCCGGGAGGGTTTATGTTCAATGCAGACATTGTCGATCTGAAGATTTCTCGGTTTTTCGAGACTTCAGCGCGGGTACTGCTGTCATTTCTTATCATGGCCATCTTCTGCGCCATCCTGGCAGGGATCGGCTATACCTTCTATGACTTGAGACTCGTTTTGCGGCTGGAGTTCCATTATTTTTTCAAGACGATCATTGTTGACATGCTGACCGTGCTGGCAATGGTGGAAGTGCTGCGTACCGCTCTGGCCTATTTTACCGTAGGACGGGTCAAGGTTACCTACATTATCGATACGGTGATTGTTACCGTTCTGACAGAAGTGATGGCTTTCTGGTACCGGGAGATGGAATGGGAGCAGATTGCCATGGTGATAGCCCTTGTATTATCGCTGGCAGGTGTCAGAATTATTGCAGTGCGCTTTTCACCGCGGCGGATTCGCGAGGAATTGTGAAGAATTGGCAGAACCTTGGCAGTTTCGTAACAGAGCTGTAACGTTGCACTGTTACCATGCAGATAATGAAGAAGTCATTCAATCCGACAGGAGAAAAACAAGATGCTCAGGAAAATATCCGCATTACTGGCCGCTGCCGTTTTCATGACGGCTGGCGTTGCTTCAGCCGAAATCCTCATCAACGGCGCCGGCGCCACCTTTCCCTACCCGCTGTACTCAAAATGGTTCAGCGAATACGCTAAAATTGATACCAGCGTCAAGTTCAACTACCAGTCGATCGGCAGCGGCGGCGGCATCAAGCAGATCACCGCCCAGACCGTAGATTTCGGCGCATCGGACAAGTTTCTCAGTGACGAAGAACTGAAGGCCGCCCCCGGCAAGCTGCTCCATATCCCGACGGTGATGGGGGCGGTTGTGGTGACGTACAACATTCCGGGTGTTGCCAAAGGGTTGAAGCTTAACTCGGAAGACGTGGCCAACATCTTTCTCGGCAAGATCACCAAGTGGAACGACAAGCGGATCGTCGACGACAACCCGGGCGTAAATCTTCCCGACAAGGCGATTATCGTTGTCCACCGCTCCGACGGCAGCGGCACCACCAGCATCTTCACCGACTACCTTTCCGGCGTGAACAGCGACTGGGCCAAGAAGGTCGGCAAGGGCGCCTCGGTAAAGTGGCCGGTCGGCCTCGGCGGCAAGGGTAACGAGGGCGTGGCCGGCCAGATCAAGACCACCCAGTACACCATCGGCTATGTGGAGCTGGCCTACGCTTTCGAGAACAAGCTCCCCTACGCTACCTTGAAAAACAAGGCCGGCAGCTGGGTCGAGCCGTCCATCCAGACCACCAGCGCCGCTGCGGCCGCCGCCATCAAGAATATGCCGGCCGACTACCGGATCTCCCTGGTGAACCAGCCGGCAAAAGACGCCTACCCGGTCGTCGGCTTCACCTGGCTGCTTGTCTACCAGGACCAGAAGGACAAGGTCAAGGGTAAAAAGATGGTCGAGTTTTTGACCTGGAGTCTCCACAAAGGGCAGAAGATGGCTGCTCCCATGCTCTACGCACCGCTGCCGGAGAGCGTCGTGAAAATGGTTGAAAAAACCATCAAGACCATCAACTAAAGAGCGGTTCTTTCTTTGCAGCAACCCGGACAGCTTCCCCTGTCCGGGTTTTTTTGGCACTTGCAGTGAAGTGTTACAGTAATGCAACAGCAGAGACTATGCCTTGGGAAAGACACCATGCCCCACGTGACCTTTAAAACAGATACAGAGCCCTTTCCGGGCGCAGCCGGTGACAGGAGATTCAAAAGGCTGACCGGGTTCTTTGCCTTGTCGATTCTGATCATTCTCGGCATCATGATCTTCCAGATGACCCGTGAAAGCCTACCTTCCATAACAAAATTCGGCTTTCATTTTCTCACCGGCAGCAACTGGGATGCAGTTCAGGAAGATTTTGCTTCACTGCCGTATCTGTACGGTTCGGTAGTCTCCGCGGTGCTCGCCATCCTCCTGGCAACCCCGCTGAGCGTGGCTACGGCGCTGTTCATTACCGAAATCGCCCATCACAAAGTCGGCAGCATGGTCGCTTCGCTGGTAGAACTCCTGGCAGCAATTCCCAGTGTCATCTATGGCCTCTGGGGGGTGCTGGTCATGGCTCCCTGGCTGCAGCGCACCGTACAACCCTGGCTTATCGACCACTTCGGCTTTCTCCCCTTCTTCAGCGGCGCTCCCTACGGCGTCAGCATGATGGCGGGAGTGCTGATCCTGGCGGTGATGATCATCCCGATCATTACCGCCATCAGCCGCGAGGTGCTGCTGGCAGTGCCGCAAAGCCAGCGGGAAGCGGCCATTGCCTTAGGGGCCACCCGCTGGGAGATGATTCGCATCGCCGTCCTTCCCTACGGTCGTTCCGGAATTCTCGGGGCCGTCATTCTCGGACTGGGCCGGGCAATCGGCGAAACCATGGCGGTCACCATGGTGATCGGCAACGCCCCGCAGATCTCCCTGTCGCTCCTCTCTCCGGCCTATACCATGCCGAGCGTCATCGCCAACGAATTTGCCGAAACGACCAGCAAGCTCCACTCTTCGGCTCTGATGGAGATTGGTCTGATCCTGCTGGTTGTGACCCTGATCGTCAACGTCATTGCCCGGTTCCTTGTCTGGAGTGTCACCAAAGGTCAGACGAAGGAGGTCGTCTAGATGAAATCCCTTTCCCGGCGTCATCTCCACAATGGTATGGTAATCGGCAGTATGGTCCTGGCGACCCTGGCGGTATTGACGCCGCTCGGGCTCATTTTTATCCATATCGTGAAGATGGGACTGAGCTCGCTCTCCCTGGATTTTTTCACCCAGATTCCCAAGCCGACCGGTGAAAGCGGCGGCGGCATGGCCAACGGTCTCTTTGGCTCGGCGCTGTTGATCTTCCTTTCGTCCTGCCTCGGCCTTCCGGTCGGCGTGTTGGGTGCCGTTTACCTGACGGAGTTCGGCGGCAACCGCCTGGCGACCGCCATCCGCTTCAGCGCCGACGTCCTTGCCGGCATCCCCTCCATCATTACCGGCATGATTGCCTACAGTCTGATTGTCGTACCGATGAAGGGATTTTCCGCCCTGGCCGGCGCTTTTGCCCTGGCGCTGATCATGATCCCGATCGTCCTGCGTACTACCGAAGAGCAGTTGAAGATGGTACCCGGAACCCTGCGGGAGGCCTCACTGGCACTTGGCGTCCCGTTGTGGCGCACCAGCCTGAAAGTGATGCTGAAAAGCGCCACCAAGGGGGTCG
>JAGFXN010000291.1 GCA_017861215.1 Deltaproteobacteria bacterium
ATGTGACAATGGAGTAGTAATCATGAATTTTGCCGCGAAGCTAGCAGAAGCGCCCCACTTTGTAATGCTCCACCTTGGAAGATAAAGGCGGATATCATGATACGCATCAAACGTGTGTATGAGGCGCCTGCGCCAGACGATGGTCCCCGCTTCCTGGTCGACCGGCTCTGGCCGCGTGGGCTGAAAAAAGAAGAGCTACAGCTGGCCGGCTGGCTGAAAGAAGTTGCGCCCAGCGATGCCTTGCGCCACTGGTTCGGGCATGACTCTGCCAAATGGGAGGAATTCTGTCAGCGCTATTATGCCGAACTGGAGACCAACAGTGTCGCCTGGCAACCCCTTCTGGATATGGCCCGAAGGCAGAGCATCACCCTGCTCTGCAGCGCCCATGACAAGGAGCATAACAATGCCGTGGCACTCCGGTTGTTTCTGGAATCACGGATAGACGACGGCCATTGACCGTCGCTACCAGCAAACCGTCACAAAAGGGGGGATGAGCAATGGATAAAACACCATGGGTTGATCAGGATGAATGTATCAGTTGCGGGCTCTGCATTGACAATCTGCCGGATGTATTCCGTTTCGCCGATAACGGCAAGGCGGAAGTCTATGCTCCGGCGGCTGCGGCGGAAGAGATCATCCAGCAGGAGGCCATCGACATCTGTCCGGTCTCTTGTATCCACTGGCAGTAATAACCACGAAAGGAGAAAACACTATGCAAAAATGGCGATGCACCATCTGTAATTACGTGTACGACCCGGCAGAAGGCGACCTGGAAAACGGTGTCGCAGCGAGCACCTCCTTCGAGGATCTCCCCGACGGATGGGTTTGTCCCATTTGCGGCGCCGGCAAGGATATGTTTGAACAGGTTTAAGGTGTTGTTGGGAGGGACACGGTGCTGGTGAACCGTGACAGCAGTCAATTTTGTTAAGCGGCTGCATCACGCTGCAACTGACAAGGGCGGAAAAGAGATCAACCGCAAAAAAGAGACGGCTCACAGCAAGCACTGAACGTAACAGCGCAGTTGCCCGCAGTGAACGCATCCCCGGATAAGTTCATTCGGCACCAGCAGTGGGCGCCATCAGGCTGCAGGCAACAATACAAACAGAAAATGGCCCGCAGCAATGAAATGCAGCGGGCCCTTTTCCGTGAATGAACGAGAAACCGTCAGTTATATTTCTTCAGCAGCTGAAAATCAGTCGCCAGCCTGTTGAAGGCCTCTTTGGCCTTCTCCGGGCTGCCGCTCCGCAGACGGGAGGCGCCGAGGAGAAACCAGGTCTCATCGTGCAGAGGGCTTTTCGGAAAAGTGGCCAGGGCATTTTCCAGGCGTTTGACGGCGGCAGTATACTTTCCCGTCCGATAGTAAAAGTCGGCAACATACAGTTCATACTGCAACTGCTGCACCTTGACGCGTTCGAGTTTATCCCTGGCATCGGCCGCATGCTCTGACTGCGGATATTTGGCGAGAAAATCCTCGAAATAAATCACGGTATTTTTTTGCGGAGTCTGATCTCTGTCCGTGCCGGTGATCTCGTAGTAGCTGGCCAGACCCATTCTGTAGAGAGCGTACGGGGCTTTCTGGTGTACCGGGTGAAGCTTGCGGAAATCGCTGTACGCCGAAACTGCTTCAATGTAGCGCTCCGACTCGAAATAGGCGTCGGCGATCCGCAGTTCGGCGTTTGTGGACAGTTCGGTTGACGAATAGGCATCGCGCACCTTTTTGTACTGGGCGATGGCGTCGTCATACCGTTTTGCGTCGTAAAGCTGATCGCCTTCCTTGTAGATGGCTGCCGGCTGAGTCCCAAGCGGGGCAGTGGCGCAGCCGGCGAGGAGCGCAAAAACAAGCAGCAGAGAAGTTTTTCTTCCATCAGACATAACGGTATCCGTAAAAACTTTCCGTAAAGGTAGTAAAGCCTGTTTGAAAAGTCAAGCAGTCACGGGACTGCTGCTACTTTCTCTTCCTCCGGTTCGGGTCCAGTTCCTTTTTCCTCAGTCGGATCGACTTCGGCGTAACCTCTACCAGTTCATCATCATCGATAAACTCCAGCGCCTGTTCAAGGGTGAGAACGCGCGGCGGCGCAAGCTTGACGGCATCGTCGGAACCTGAAGCCCGGACATTGGTGAGTTTTTTCCCTTTACAGGGGTTGACGTCCAGGTCGTTGTCCTTGGCGTGCTGACCGATGATCATGCCGCCGTACACCTCTACTCCCGGCGGCAGGAAGAGCGTGCCGCGCGGCTGCAGGGCATCAAGCGCATAGCCGGTGGTTTCGCCATGCTCCATGGCGATCAGCACGCCGTTCTTCCGACCGGGAATATCGCCGCGATATGGAGCGTATTCGTGGAAGGTGTGGGTCATGACCGCGGTGCCGCGGGTATCGGTCAGCACTTCGTTCCGCAGGCCGATCAGGCCGCGCGCCGGGATGATGAACTCCAGCCTGATCGTCTCTCCCATCGGCTGCATCGAGGTCATCTCGCCCTTGCGTGGGCCCATCTTTTCGATGATTACCCCCTGATAGTCGGAAGGGACATCTACCACCAGATATTCCATCGGTTCCATCTTCTTGCCGTCGACCTCACGGAGAATGACTTCGGGCTTGGAGACGGCCATTTCAAAGCCTTCGCGGCGCATGTTCTCGATCAGGATCGACAGATGCAGCTCCCCGCGTCCGGAGACCTTGAAAGTGTCGGCGTTTTCCGTGTCCTGAACCCGGAGGGAGACGTTGGTGCGCAACTCCTTGTCAAGGCGCTCACGGATGTTGCGGGAGGTGACCAGCTTGCCTTCACGGCCGGCAAAGGGAGAGGAGTTGACAATGAAGTTCATGGAGATTGTCGGCTCGTCAATGGCAACATAGGGGAGAGGCACCGGATTTTCCGCGTTGGCAAGCGTCTCGCCGATGCCGACGGTGTCGAAGCCGGCAA
>JAGFXN010000121.1 GCA_017861215.1 Deltaproteobacteria bacterium
TTGATGATCTTCACCTACAATATCGGCGTCGGCATGACTGCCGGCATGATTGCGTACGTGCTGCTCAAGGTCATGACCGGCCGTGCTGCAGAGGTCAAGCCGGGCATGTGGGTGCTGGCGCTCATCTCGTCGAGTTTGTATGTTTTCCTGCCGAAGATGTGATGGCAGCCTCTGCCAGGTTGTCATGCGGGATAGCGGCAGGTAACGCCGGACTTTTCTGGTCTTGTCGGGAAAATATTAAAAACAGCAGAGGTTGCTTGACTTCCTCTGCTGTTTTTGTTTTTAAATGGGTACGGTCCGCAAAGGACGCCGGCCGGGAAAAAGCCGGAACCTTTGCACCGGTCATGGATGGGCATATGCCTGTAGGCCTGATGCCGTAATGGACAGATCAACAGATACTTGAATAAGGATGATGCATGTCTGAAAAAAAACGGATTCTGCTGATTGATAACGAGGAGGGGCTCTGCCGGATGATGGAGGCGGTGCTTCTTGACAGCGGCTACAAGGTCAAGGCGTATACCCGCTCTTTCCAGGCGGTTGAGGAGTTTGTCCCGGGTGACTGGGATCTGGTGATATCCGACATCAAGATGCCGGGGATGGACGGGCTGGAAGTGCTGCAGCGGATCAAGGCAATGCAGGCGCATATTCCGGTTATCATGATAACGGCGTACGCGACGGTGGAGATGTCGATTCAGGCCTTGCGCAAGGGTGCCTACGACATGCTGACCAAGCCTTTCGAGCCGGAGGAACTGCTGTACCGGGTGAAGAATGCGCTTACCCAGACCGAGCTTATCGAGGAAAACCGTGAACTGAAGGAGGAGCTTGCCGGTAAATTCCGCTTCGAGAATATCATCGGTGCCTCTGACGGGCTCAAATCCGCGCTGGAGAAGGTGGCGAAGATCGCCATCCGCGACACTTCCGTGCTGATTACCGGCGAGTCAGGTACCGGCAAGGAGTTGATTGCCCAGGCGATTCACTACAATTCGCCGCGCAAGGGGAAGCGCTTTGTGGCGATAAATTGCGGGGCTCTTCCCGAGTCGATTCTCGAGGGGGAGCTTTTCGGCTACAAGAAAGGCGCTTTCACCGGGGCGAAGGAGAGCCGCGCCGGGCTGCTGGAAGCTGCTGACGGCGGGACGCTCTTCCTGGACGAAGTCGGCAATTTGCCGATGAATGTACAGAAAACCCTGCTCCGTTTTCTGCAGGAGCAGGAATTTTTGCGGCTGGGCGACACGGTGCCGACCAAGGTCGATGTGAGGGTGCTTTCGGCGACGAATTCCGATCTGAAGCTGGCGGTAAAAAGCGGGTCGTTTCGCGAGGATCTCTACTACCGGCTGAATGTGGTGAATATCCATCTGCCGCCGCTGCGCGAGCGGCGTGGCGATATCCCGCTGCTCGCGGCGCACTTTATCGCCCTGCAGAACAGCAAGTTCGGCCTCAAGGTGAAGGGGCTTGACTCTGAAGCAATGGCGGCAGTCACCCAGTATGACTGGCCGGGGAATATCCGGGAGATGAAAAATGTGATTGAGGCCTCTATGGCAATGGAGAACGCCGATCATCTGACCCTGCCGGTGCTGGCGCAGTTCATCGAAATGCCGGCGGAGATTCATCCGGCCTCGGGAGAGGAGACGGTGGAAGGTGATTACAGTGCTGCCATGGCACGCTTCGAGGCGGATTATCTGAAAGGACTTCTGGCGCGCTACAGCTGGAATGTCGATGCTGCTGCCCGCGATGCCGGGATGAATATGGCGACCATGTACCGCAAGATAAAGAAGTATGCACTCAGGAAGGATTAGTGTCGTTGAAGCAGGTAACTATCTGTAACCGCAAAGGACGCAAGGAGCGCCAGGAGAATCCATAAAGAATAAGCTCGCAAACCTCAGGAGCTTTGCGTGTTCTTTGCGTCCCCGTTTAGAAGCGCCTACTTTTGGTTGCGTCTTGAGCGACCGGAGGAAGCGGGCGGTTCAAAGGTGTTGATTCTTTTTGTTCGGTTGAAGTCCGGTGCCGTTCAACTCACTTTTGCCCCTTTTTTGTTTTAAGTTTGACTGAATTTTGCTATAAGCATTCAGCGTTATCCGAAGTCGGCCAGCGTCACAAATCCGGTGAGGTTCTCCCCTGATGCACGAAGTACGGCTACAGTCTGCAGAAAGGGTGATGGCAGCACAGGAGGCAGACGCCCTTCTTGTCGTCGGACTCACCAATATTCGGTATCTGTCTGGTTTTACTGGGAGTGACGGGGTACTGCTGCTGATGACCGGCGGTGGCCGGACTCTGCTCTGCGACTCACGCTATACCCTGCAGGCAGGAGATGAAGCCAGGCGCTGCGCGGTGGCCGAGTATAAAGTCAAGGCTGACGGGATTGCCTCCCTGCTTGCCGCTGCCGGCTGCAGACGGGTTGCCTTTGATGCCGAGAAGGTGTCGGTTGCTTTTTTTAATACCCTTGCGGCAGCCCTGCCGGCGGTCGAGTTTGTGCCGCTTGCCGATGAACTTGACCAGCTCCGCACGGTGAAGTCGGCTGCGGAGATTGCCGCTGTCGAAACCGCTGCCGCACTTGCTTCAGAGGCGTTCCGCACGGTGTTGCCGCTGGTGAAGCCGGGCATTTCCGAGCGGTCTCTGGCGTTTGAGCTGGAAATGCAGATGAGAAAAACCGGGGCTGACGACAAGGCTTTCGAGTTTATCGTCGCCTCCGGAGAGCGGGGGGCACTGCCTCACGGCAGGCCGACTGACAGGCGGCTCCGTTCCGGGGAGCTTGTCACTTTCGATTTCGGCGCCTGCTGCGCCGGTTACAATTCTGACGAGACGGTTACGGTTGCTGTCGGCAAGCCGGACAGGAAACTGCTGGAAATATACCGGGTGGTCAAAGAGGCTCATGATCTGGCGGTTGACGCTGTCAGGCCCGGAGTCGACTGCAGCGGGCTGGATGCCATAGCCAGGCGGCACATCGAAAGCTGCGGTTTCGGAGACTGTTTCGGCCACGGGCTCGGGCATGGCGTAGGCCTTGAGGTTCACGAAAAGCCGGTCGTCTCCTCCCGGAGCAGGCAGCAGCTGCAGGCGGGGATGATTATTACCATCGAGCCCGGGATTTACATCCCCGGTTTCGGGGGGGTACGGATTGAAGATCTGTTGGCGGTAACGGCTGACGGCTGCCGGGTGTTGAGCCGTATTGACAAGGAGTTGACACACTGCTGAAGCATAATTTTATCAGGATTAAAAAAGGAGAAGACAAAGATGGATATTAAAGATCTTAAAGTACTGGTAAAAATGATTACGGAGACAGATATTACCGAGTTTGAACTGGAAAGCGGCGAGGAGAGGATCTTCCTCAAACGCGGCTCTGAACCCCAGGTAGTCCAGTACCAGGCTGCTCCGGCGCAGATGTATGCTGCTCCGCATGCTCCGGCTCCTGTTGCTGCAGCTCCAGCCGCAGCAGTTGCGGAAGCAGCTGCTGACGAAGCAGGCGACAGGGTCCACTCGCCCATCGTCGGCACCTTCTATCGGGCGCCGGCTCCTGATGCCTCACCGTTTGTCGAAGTCGGCCAGGTTGTCGAGAAGGGACAGGTGCTCTGTATCGTTGAAGCGATGAAACTGATGAACGAGATTGAGGCCGAATATCGTTGCAAGATTGTGAAGATCTGCCGTGAGAATGCCGAGCCTGTGGAGTACAATGACACCCTGTTCATTGTAGAAAAACTCTAGCAGACAGCTTTTACAGGAGATATATCGAATGTTTAATAAAGTCCTCATCGCCAATCGCGGCGAAATAGCATTGCGTGTCATTCGCGCCTGCAAGGAGCTCGGCATCAAGACAGTTGCCGTCTACTCTACTGCCGACAGAGAATCGCTTCATGTAAAACTGGCGGACGAGAGTGTCTGTATCGGCCCGCCGCCGAGTCTGCTGAGCTATCTGAATATCAATGCCATCATCAGTGCTGCCGAGTTGACCGATGCCGAGGCGATTCACCCCGGCTACGGCTTTCTCTCCGAAAATGCCGCTTTTGCCGAGATCTGCGAGAACTGCGGCATTAACTTCATCGGCCCGAACTCTGCAAGCATGCGTATCATGGGTGACAAGATCAGCGCCCGCCAGGCGGTAATCAAGGAGGGAGTACCCATCCTTCCCGGCACCAAAGAAGGGGTTCATGATGTGCAGGAGGCGGTTAAAATCGCCAAAGAGATAGGTCTGCCGGTCATCATCAAGGCTACGGCCGGCGGTGGCGGCCGGGGGATGAAGATTGTCCACTCGCCGGCGGCTCTGCCGAACGCCTTTGCCACTGCACGCGCTGAAGCGCAGGCCGGTTTCGGTAATCCTGACGTCTATATCGAAAAATACTGTGAGCAGCCGCGTCATGTCGAAATCCAGATACTCGGCGACAAGCACGGCCATGTGATCCACCTCGGCGAGCGGGACTGTTCGATCCAGCGACGGCATCAGAAGATAATCGAAGAGGCGCCGTCAACAGTCAGCACACCGGCGCTCCGCCAGGCCATGGGAGATGCTGCCGTACGCGCTGCCAAAGCCGTCGGGTACTACAATGCCGGGACGGTAGAGTTCCTGGTGGACAAGCATAACAACTTCTTTTTCATGGAAATGAATACCAGGGTGCAGGTGGAACATCCGGTCACCGAGATGGTAACAGGGATCGACATCGTCAGAGAGCAGATCAGGATAGCCTTCGGCAATAAACTGCGCTATAAGCAGAGTGACATAAAGATTAGCGGCCATGCCATTGAGTGCCGGATCAATGCCGAAGACCCGGTCAAGTTTACCCCCTGTCCGGGCAGGATCACCTCATATCATACCCCCGGCGGTCTCGGTGTCCGGGTTGACTCATTCGTCTATGATGGGTATACTGTACTGCCGCACTATGATTCGCTCATCGCCAAACTGATTGTCCATGCCGAGACGCGGGATGATGCGATTCGCCGCATGGCAAGTGCGCTCGATGAGTATATCGTGGAAGGCATCAAGACGACGATCCCTTTTCACAAGCAGATCATGGCAAACAAGGATTTCATCGAAGGCAATATCGATACAAGTTTCCTGGAAAAAATGGTTCTGGAGTAAGTTATGGACCTCCCTGATGAACTGCTGTACAGCAAAGAGCACCTCTGGATACGAGTTGAAGAGGGCAGGGCGGTTATCGGCATAACCGACCACGCCCAGGAGTCGCTGGGTGCTATCAGTGCCATAGAGCTGCCTGCTATCGGCGACGAACTGGAGCAGGACGATTCCTTCGGCACCGTGGAGGCAAGAAAAACGGTTGCCGAGCTGTATGCTCCGGTCAGCGGTGCGGTGCTGGAGGTGAACAGCGAGATCGTCGATGCACCGGAAATCATCAATGACGATCCGTATGATGCGGGGTGGCTCCTGGTTGTCGAGATGGCTGACAGTGAAGAATTGAAGCTGCTGATGTCGGCTGAAGATTATCTTGAGCAGGTTTCCGGCGCCGAAGAGTGACAATGGTAGTTTCCATCGATAAAAAGGCGAGAGATGTTTCTCGCCTTTTTGTTTTTCCGGAGAAATGAGT
>JAGFXN010000292.1 GCA_017861215.1 Deltaproteobacteria bacterium
GCCCACCTGAAAAACTCTCCGCAGCTGGCAACCGCACAGGAGGAAAATCTCGTTCGCTATCTCGACATCCTGCCGCGGGATCTCCGCTTCGCCCTGGTGAAAAGCCTGCTGACCATCCCGCCGGTTGCCCTGGCTCTGGCCAGTGACAAGTACGATAGCGTCGTGCTGGAGGCGATAAGGGCAATCAGTAATGAGGCCTCCTGAGAGGCTCACAACAAAACCATTGAACCGCAAAGACGCAAAGAGCGCCAAGAGAATCAACACCAAAAAACCTTTTCAAGGGTGAATATAAAAGCAGTTTGTCAGCAGGTCTTTCCTGGAATTCAGAGCGATTGTTATTGCAACTGCCACAAGTAAACTATCTTTGCTTTTCCTTTGCGTCCATTGCGTCTTTGCGGTTCAGGGATTTTTAAGTAGCTTTAAACCTTAATGAGAAGTCAATGCCCCGTATCCTCGAAAACGCCATCGTCCGCCTCCTGAAGGAACGCCCCTTTTACGGCTGGCTGTTGGCAGGTCTGCGCAAAAGTGCCGGCAGCAGCGGCTTTCCGCTGGGGGTTACCTTCCGCGAAGGGATTCCGACCCTGTTACCTTCCGCGAAGGGATTCCGACCCTGACCTTCACTACACCGCTCTTTGCCAAATATCCGCCGCATGAGCAGGAGGCGCTGCTGGAGCATTGCATCATGCATCTCCTCCACCTCCACCCGGCGCGCCGCAAGGAACGTAACCGCCATGACTGGGACGTTGCCTGCGATCTGGCCATCAATCCTGCAGTCGAGAATATGCCGTTGGCAGCGCCGCGCCCGGAGAATTTTGCTCTCCCTGACGGACTCTCCGCCGAAGAATACTACCGGCAACTGGTCGACCCGTTTGATACCGGCAGCCTGAGCGGCGCAGGTACCGGAAGCGCTGACCGCGATGACAGCGGCGCTGCCGGTGCAGGGAACACAGAGAGCCGCACCGTTGACGACCACGCGGTCTGGGAAGAGGCTGACTGCACGCCGCTGCGCCTGATTGAGGAGATGGTGCGCAGCATGGTGCGCGACGCCTGGCAGAAGTGCGCCGGTGAAGTGCCGGGCGAACTGCGGCCGCTGGTCGAGTCGCTGCTGGTTCCGCCGCGCATCCCGTGGCGAATGATTCTGCGCCAGTTCATCGCCACCGCCGGCAGGCTTGGGCGCAGGTCTACCTGGCAGCGGGAAAACCGGCGCTTTGCCCATGAAACCCCCGGCAGCCGCAAGCGGCACCGTCTCAATCTTCTCATCGGTGTCGATGTCAGCGATTCAACCGATGCTGCCGCTCTGCGGGAAGCCTTTGCCGGTGAGCTGGTGCGGATCGCCGCGAGCAGGGAGACCTGCCTGACGGTGCTGTACGCCAACAGCAGAATCCAGCAGATCGAAAGCTTTCGCGGCAGCAATATCAGCGTCGCCAGCTACCATGGCGGCGGCTTCACCGATCTGCGCCCGGTCTTTGCCTATGCCCGGCACATGCAGCCGCCCCCGGCAGCCGTCATTTACCTTACCGACGGCATCGGCCCGGCTCCGGAGGAGATGGAATTTCCGACCCTCTGGGTGTTGACGCAGGCAGGGGAACGGCCGGTGCCGTGGGGGGTGGAACTGCGCCTCGATGTATAGTGGAACGCTGCTTTTCCGCAATATCTGCGTAAGTCTTCGCCATGGCTTGTGCGACGTAGCGCTGTGCTACGTCTCCGCACCATGACTCGACAGCCTTGATCTTGCGAAAAATCCGCGTTCCATAGAGATATGGGAATAATATGCTTTTGGAGGGTGATTGATAATGAGCGAAAGGAACCCGATGACCGTAGACTCGGTGCGGGAGTTGCTGGAGACGGCCGGGGCCAGCGTTATGGCCCGTACCGGGCGGAGCGAGCAGTACAGCGCCCCGCGCGAGTTCTCCTTTGAAGTGCGCAGCGCCTTCCCCAACGGGCTTGAGCTGCACATTGTCGCCCGACAGTTCACCTACCGCGATCCGTGGGAGGCGACAGGGAGGGTGAATGACCTGGTTGACGCCTCACTCCTCAAAGATGGCGGCTATGCGCCGCTCCCCAAAGGGTATCCGTTTTTTCAGGGGACTGATGAAGAGACCGGACTTGATGAAGAGCAGCTGCAGGAGCTTATCGAGTGCGTCAGAAGCGTCAATCCGAAACTGTATGAACTGCAGAAGCTGACCGGAGATCTTTGACTTGGCATTGAAGTTCCATCAAAACTCCTGCGACATCGCCTTCACCTGGCCGGCGGTAAACACCGGGCCATCCTTGCAGACATAGACATTGCCCACGTTGCAGCGGCCGCATTTGCCCAGGCCGCACTTCATCCGGTTCTCCAGGGTGGTGTAGATTCATGATCGGCGGGCCGCAGACGAGAGCGATGGTATTTGCCGCCGCTGGAGCTGCCTCCTCCAGAATCGTCGGCACGAAACCGACCCGGCCGTCCCACTCCGGGCTGTTGCCGCCAGGGTCGACCGTCTTCACCAGGCGCACGTCGCTGCGCTCCTGCCACTCCTTGAGCTCCCGCTTGTAGACCAGATCGGCTTCCGTCCTTGCGCCGTAGATAATGGTAATGTCGCCGAACCTGTCCCGCTGGTCAAGGGCGTTCCAGATAAGGGTGCGCAGCGGGGGAAGGGCAATGCCGCCGGCAACGAACACCAGGTTTTTACCGTAAAAATCCTCGATCGGGAAGGAGTTGCCGTAGGGGCCGCGGACGCCGACGCTATCGCCGACCTCCAGGCGGCGCAGCGCCTCGGTCACCTTGCCGACAGCGCGGAAACAGCACTCGATATGGCCGGTCCTGGTCGGCGACGAAGCGATGCAAAAGGTTGACTCGCCGGAGCCGAACGCAGAATACTCGGCAAACTGCCCCGAGCGGAAGGTGAAACTGTTGCGCACTGCTTCATCCTGGAATACCAGGCGGAAGGTACGGACGTCCGGGGTCTCGTCGACAATCTGCTCGATGGTGGCGAGATGGGGCTTGTAGATGTTCTTCGAATGATCGCACATGGTAACTTCGGGAACTGGGAACTGGGGACTGGGGACTGGTAAAACCTTTACCGATCTCTGGTCCCTATCCCTAGTTCCCCGTCTCCTTTTCTTTGTTTTCCCCAGTCCCCAGTTCCTGGTCCCCAGTCCCGATCGCGGCCAGAATGGCCGCGATGTCGATCCCCACCGGACAGGCGCGGACGCAGCGGCCGCAGCCGGTGCAGAGGGTCTGGCCGAACTTGTCGTCGTAGTACTTGAATTTGTGCATGATCCGGTTGCGGTAACGCTGCGGCTGCACGTCTCGCGGGTTGTGGCCGGAGGCATGGTTGGTGAACTTGCCGAAGGCGCAGGCGTCCCAGTGCTTGCGGCGAACCCCTTTCCCCTCCGACCCCTCGTCGTTGATGTCGAAGCAGTGGCAGGCCGGGCAGATAAAGGCGCAGGCGCCGCAGCCGACGCAGCGCTCGGCTATCTCCTTCCAGAAATCACTCTCGAAGTTCTTGTCAAGCCAGTCGCGGATCTTGTGCAGATCGAGCTTCTCCATGGCCGGCTGTGCCAGCGGCTGGGGCGTGAGTGTTGCCGCTTCGCTGAACAGGCCGCCATGGGCGGCGATGAGGCTGGCACCTTTTTCCGTCAGCAACTCGACACCGAACCCGCCACCTTCCAGCGGAGTCAGGAAGATGTCGGAGCCTTTGCTTTCCGCCGGGGAATAGCCGACGGCGGT
>JAGFXN010000122.1 GCA_017861215.1 Deltaproteobacteria bacterium
AGATGCAGAAATTATCTACCCCTGCCTGGTTATGCTTGCCTGAGAGCCAGGAAAAAACTACTATCTGCTCAATAGTCAGGAGGGGGCAATGAAACATGTAAAAAACATGAAACTGGGGATCGCAGCCTTGATGGTCTATATCCTGGGAGGAATCGGGGTCTTTGGCGGCATAGGGTTAATCGTCTTCATGAGGGGAAAAGACCTGCTCGGACTCGGAGAAGGGCACACTATCGGCTATCTGCTGCTCTGCGTAGGCGCAGGCTTATCGGTACTGGGCGTTCTCCTGATGCGGATCTTCAGAAATCGCGGTCTTGCCTGAACCACTCCGCAGCAAGCTGCAGGGGATTAATTCCGAAGAAATCAATAGAAAGGCGCCCTTGTTCAGGGCGCCTACTGCTTACGGATACAGCGGCATCAGCTCAAGCCCCATAATCTCAGGGAAGTCGCACATGAGGTTCATATTCTGGACAGCCTGCCCTGAAGCCCCTTTGACAAGATTGTCAATCGCCGAGACGACAATGATCCTGCCGGTTCGTTTGTCTACCGCAATGCCGATGTCACAGAAATTACTGCCGCGAACAAAAGCGGTGGAGGGAAATCCCCCCAGCCCGAGAACACGTACAAACGCCTCTCCGTCATAATGTTCTTCATAAAGAGCATGGATCTGCTCGGCAGTAACTGCCGTGTGCGGTACTGAGTAAACGGTAGAGAGGATTCCCCTGTCCATCGGTACCAGGTGCGGAGTGAAGGAGATGATTGTCTTGCTGCCGGCAAGGAGTGACAGCTCCTGTTCTATTTCCGGTATATGCCGGTGCAGACCGCCGACACCGTATGCCTTGAAACCTTCATTCACTTCACAGTAAAGACTGTCAACCTTGGCGCCCCGCCCTGCCCCGGAAACGCCTGACTTGGAGTCGGCAATTATCGAAGCGGGATCAATTACCCCCCCTTTCAGCAGCGGCATCAACGCCAGGATAATACTTGTCGGGTAGCAGCCGGGATTGGCAACAAGCCTTGCTGCGGCGATTTCCTCCCTGCGCAGTTCGGGTAGTCCGTATACCGCTTCCGGCAGCAGTTCCGGGTTCAGATGCGTCTCGTACCAGGCTGCATACTCAGCAGCGTCATGCAAACGGTAATCGGCGGAAAGGTCGATAACATTTCTTCCAGCCTGCAGAAAGACCGGCACAACTTCCATGGCTGCCTTGTGCGGCAACGCGGTAAAGATGATATCTGCCTTTTCTGCAATCCGCGCCGGGTCAAGAGCTTCAAGAACCAGATCGTAGCGGTTCCTCAGCGAAGGAAAAACCTCGGAAAGCCTTTTACCGGCACTCTGTTCGGAAGTTACCGAGGTGACGGCAACTTCAGGGTGATTGTGGAGGATTCTGATAAGCTCTATACCGGTATAGCCACTTGCCCCGACTACAGCAACTTTCAACATGAGTTAACTCCTCCGGCACAAAATAAAAATGGAAACCCGCCTGGATTTCCTTTTTTCATTAACTTGATGAAATCCTAGATATATTTGCCAACATATTTTCAAAAATGTTAGCAAATTTACTCGCAATTCTTATCATACCATAACATGCCTAGACCTCATAAGCAACCGCCCGAGTCAGTCCGTATCCACCAGCCTCTTTTGCATCACCTAGCCTTAGCAAGTTTTTCTTACAGGGGAAAAAACAATATTTGCCTTGTTTACGGGTCTGTCCTTTGCCACCGGTCTACAATGCTGACTGTCGGGTCGATAGTGTGTATTGTCGTGAGGAGCATTGCGGTTCACTTATTGTTTTCAATTTTGCGAATATCATTATTTTTTGCATAATTGCAAAATATGTTTTAGCTCTCTAGTGCATGGTCAATTACTTGAATCATAAACAATATTCTGCCAGACGGCTATTGGGTCGAACAAAACTAACTTGCAATTATACAAAAGAATATTTGCGAGCCTTTTTCCCCTCCAGCAGTATCGATTTTATAACACATAGTAATTACTAATGTTTTTATACCTTCATCCGAGTTCAAAACATTGGTATGCAACTTGCTAACTACTTTTTAGATTTTCAGATATCAAAAAGGGAGGCGAGACAATCATGGCAACTACATCAACCAACAAAGGCTGGCAGGTAACCATGGCCGGTCTGGGCATCAATCTGGCGCTGGGGGTACTGTATGCATGGAGTATTTTCAAGGGTGCGATCAAGGCATCAATTGAAAAAGGTGGTCCGGATGCATTCAACTGGAGTCTCTCCTCCATCAATGATCCCTATGCTCTCTGTTGCCTTGTATTTGCCTTTGCAATGGTCGCCGCAGGCAAATGCCAGGACAAGATCGGACCGGCGCGCACCGCTCTCATCGGCGGACTTTTTGTCGGCGCTGGCTTTACCCTGATGTCCTTTTCCAACAGCTACGCTGCCTGGGTAATCGGCTTCGGCGTCCTGGCAGGAACAGGCTTCGGTTTCGGCTATGGGGCCGCAACTCCGCCGGCACTTAAGTGGTTCTCGTCAACAAAGACCGGGGTCATTGCCGGGATTGTCGTTGCCGGATTCGGTCTCGCGCCGGTCTACATCGCCCCGCTTGTCAGCTACCTCCTGGGCGCCTACGGCATGCAGAAAACAACCATGTTCCTGGCTATTGGCTTTACCGTCGCGGTATGCGGGCTCTCATTTCTGCTGGCAAATCCTCCGCAGGGGTATACGCCTGCCGAGCCTGCCAAAAAGGATGACGGCAAGCCTGTCGCCAAACCGGTACATAACGCCTCGGTAAGCGAGATGATCCGTTCGCCCAAGTTCTATCTCCTCTGGGCAACCTTTTTCATCGGCTCAGGCGCTGGACTGATGGTAATCGGCAGTGTTGCCGGTCTTGCCAAGCAGAGCATGGGGCCGCTGGCCTTTGTTGCAGTCGCTATCATGGCGATCGGTAATGCTTCGGGACGGGTTGTCGCCGGCATCGTATCCGACAAGATCGGTCGTAAAGCCACCCTGTCGATCATGCTCGGTTTCCAGGCGTTGATGATGTTCGCTGCCATACCGGTCGTCGGTTCAGGCAGTGCAGTGTGGCTGGTGATTCTGGCAACCTTCATCGGTTTCAACTATGGCACGAACCTCTGCCTGTTCCCGTCATTTGCCAAGGATTACTGGGGCTTCAAGAACTACGGCCTCAACTATGGTGTGCTGTTTACCGCCTGGGGTGTCGGCGGGCTGGTTCTGGGGCGGGTTTCTGAAATGATCAACGCCCAACCGGGCGGTCTGAACAAGTCATTCATTCTGGCCGGTGCCCTCTGTGCAACCGGCACTGTCCTTACCTTCTTCCTGCGTCAGGCAAAACCTGTCGAGGTCAAGGTTCCTGTGACAATCGGCGAACCGGTGCATGTGATGGAAAAGGCCTCCTGATTTCCCTGAAAGATGTCTGCATATTGCCTGTTTAATAAAATTAAGGGCCATGCTTGCGCATGGCCCTTAATTTGTTTCAAAATTGAGATAACTGAGTATAATTCCGCGATATGCATTTTGTAAAGGAGCCTTCATGGATACCACCTATGTAAGCACCCTGCTCGTTGTTTTTCTCGTGCTTGCTTCTCTGGCCGTAAGTATCGGCTATCTGTATGTTGATGAGGATGATCTGCGCAGTATGGCAGAAGTTTCCTCACGGACAGGTGCAAATGCAATCAAGAAGCGAATGCTTGAGCAGATAAGTACCGATTCCGGCAGGCTGGAATCCGTTCTCAACGATACCGTTCAAACTGCTGCCCGCAGCGCAGCAACCGATCATGCCATGGGGAGATTCAAAGAGTCTGCCCTGATGCATGCCCTGAATGACAACAGCAACCGCTTGACCACAAGCAACGATGTAACGGTCGGTTTCTGGAATATCAGCAGCCATACCTACACCCCTGGCGGGATACCGGTCAATGCCATGCAGGTACGGACACGGCGCACTGCAGAAAGCGAAACCGTCGGCATCGGGAAACTCGGCAACATTCTCGGTATTCTGGCCGGCGTCCAGAAATTCGATTACACCCCCGATGCGGTTGCCGCCCTGCCAGCAAGGGCGAATGCCAATTTTGCGCTCTGCACGGAAGCATGTGAAAGTCGCTGTTCATTTCCGAATGTCTGCCCAATCACCGAACGGAAAATGGTCAGCAACTACGGGATCCAGGAGAAGAGCTCGTTGGACGGAGACCGGCTTGCTGCTACGTATCGCATGTACCAGTTGAATACGGCAGTCAATCTCTCGGACATGATCTGCGCGGGAACGACCTCCCAGGATATCTGCAGGAAAGAGATCCTGACGTCTCTTGACCCGCAGGACAACGCCCTGCGCGATATGGAATCGATGATGTACAACCCGAACGCGGACGCTTCGAACAAGGAGTATGACAAGGATTCGGGGAAGCTTCTGGGGTGGTGGGTCATAGCACCGGTGACTGACTGCTCGAATGCTAGTCAGGAGGCCGGCTTCGAAAAAAGCATGGTGACCAGATACGCATTGGTAAGAATCAGCAGGATCTGTGCGCCCGGGGCAACCGGCTGTCAACAGAACAACTCCTCCTTTGACGCGCCGGCTTCTATTTGCGGCAGTGATAAAGGGCTCTACATCGATCGCATCTCTTGCGTAAGCTGTAGCAGTAAGGCGCTACTTGCCTTTCCGGGGCTCCATCCGGTCCTTGTCAAATAATCGGCAAGTCTCCTGCGCAGAAACTGGCTGCATGTTCCGTAACTCTGTGGGGAAGCTGTCTGCAAACTCCTGACACTTGATGCACCCTCTGTAACGGCAGTTGCAGAATTTTATGATCATATTGACAGCGTAGCTGGACATATAGCCGCAGCCAACAGCACAGAGAGGTCATCATTCTTACCGTACAAAGGACATACCGAACAGATCGTCATTGATACCTCGTTAGTAAACTGTGCAGATTTGATGGTGTGCATGGGTAAAATACGGAACACTGGAGTTACCTCGCTCCACTGGCTTCATGCCTATCCCCTTGAGACCTGACATTTTAGGCGCAAACCCCATGCCAATGCAGCAGTAAAGCTTGTAATATCAGCTAGATTCCCTTGTTACAGCCAGTTGTATTAGAAATTAACTCCTGAGCGCAAAGGGTGAAGAAATAATGATTTCATATGTGCAAAATATGGGAAGGGATCAATCCACACGTTGCAGAATGTTTTGAACCGATCAACTAGTTGCGGGGTCATTGCTCAACCTAAATGTCATTATGTAGCTGAGTTACGTTATGAGGATTCTTGAGATTCACCCAGTTCCCCACCAAATGTCAGCAAAACTGAACGCAAAACACTCTTTCTAGGGCAACCATGCGATGTTAGATAAAAAAAGGGAAACCCGTATGGATTTCCCTTTTACTACAAACCAGGACGTTTCGATTATCGTTTTGAGAACTGGAAACTTGCTCTTGCCGCTTTCTTCCCGTACTTCTTACGCTCTTTGACGCGCGAGTCACGGGTTATAAATCCGGCCGGTCCACGGTAAGCGGCGTCAATCGCAAGCAGAGCCTTGGTGATACCATGCTTGATAGCACCGGCCTGCCCGGAGTCCCCGCCACCTTTTACCGTAACGTAGATATCAAATTTATCGACATTCTCGGTAAGTTCAAGCGGCTGACGGATGATCATCTTGGAAGTTTCACGACCAAAATAGGCGTCAATTGTCTTGGTGTTTACCGTAATTACGCCGGTACCGGCTGTGAGCCATACACGAGCTATTGAAGATTTCCTCTTACCGGTGCCGTAATACTTGGTTGCTGCCATTTCGCTCTCTCCTGATCTATGCTTTTAAAGTTGATTAAATTTCAAATACCTTTGGCATCTGCGCCTTGTGCGGATGTGCAGTCCCAGAGTAAATCTTCAGCTTGCTGAGCATATGGCGTGCAAGCTTGTTTTTGGGAAGCATCCCCTTGACAGCAGTTTTGAGAAGTTGTTCCGGTTTTTTCTCAAGGAGTTTGCCGGCAGTAACGGATTTGAGACCACCGGGAAAACCGGAGTGGCTGTAATAGGTCTTGTCGGCAAGCTTGTTGCCGGTAAGGGCAATCTTATCCGCATTGACAACGATGACAAAGTCGCCGGTATCAACGCTGGGAGTGTAAATCGGCTTCTTCTTGCCGCGCAGAATGCTGGCAATCTCGGTCGCTACACGACCAAGAACCTTGTTCTCTACATCAATGAGGTACCAGTCCCTCGTAAATTCGCCTTCTTTTGCTACCTGTGTCGTCTTCATCAAAACCTCACAACTTCTGAATAATAGGCCTGCTTTTCGGAAAGTTTGTAAATTAGACGATTTAGCCGGGAGTGTCAAGTAAAAACCTAGCGGCCCTCAATAAAAAACCTCCAGCAGGCAGAGTCCGTTGGCCGGCGCAGTCGGCCCAGCCGGCGTTTCTGGCTCAGTTAGGCAACGGCTCACCTGTTCCGGCGCCATCCTTCCCCGACCGATCGCCACCAGAGTACCGACCATGACTCTCACCATGTTGCGCATGAAACCGGATCCGCAGACATCGATGTAGAGGAGGCTGTTTTCTGCGGATACTGTCACTGAATCTATGCGGCGGACGGTTGATTTAGCAGCGCAGCCGCTGGTTCTGAACGCGGCAAAATCATGCTCACCGACAAAAAAGGCCGCCCCCAGGCGCATCCGCTCCAGATCCAGCTCGTCGCGGAGGTGCCAAGAGAAGAGCCTTGACAGCGGCGAGCGGAAGGGTGTGGAGAGAATCGTGTAACGATACCGCTTCCCCTTGGCATCGTGACGCGGATTGAAGTCAAGTCCGACCTCTTCCGCATGAATGACGGCAATGTCAGGCGGCAGCAGGCAGTTCATCCCTTCACGATATGCCGTCAGCGGCAGGGCTTTCTCCGTAAGGAAGCTGGCGACCATGCCGCGGGCATGGACTCCGGCATCAGTCCTGCCCGAAGAGAAGATAGGGACAGCCTCACCGAGAATTCGCGCCAGTGCTGCCTCCATCACCTGCTGAATCGATATCCCGTTCGGCTGGAACTGCCAGCCGACGTAATTGGTGCCGTCGTATTCGACGATGAGTTTTATCTGTCTCTTTTTCTGGGACATGCCTTTCACACCAATATAAAAAGCGCCTTCAAAAGACGCTTTTCATCCCCTTCAAGAACGCGGGTTTCGAGACAAGAGCAAGGCTGTCGAGGGAGTGAGTGGCGATGAAGAAAATCCGCGGCCTAAAGGGAAGGCCGCAGACCGGGTCAAAATATTTCCGAAGACTTATGCAGATATTGCCCGAAAGTCGCGTCGCCTCTTATTGCTCCATAAGGATACGCAGCATCCTTCTCAGCGGCTCCGCCGCCCCCCAGAGAAGCTGGTCGCCGCAGGTGAAGGCCTGGACATACTGCGGCCCCATCTTCATCTTGCGCACCCGACCGATAGGCACGGTAAGCGTACCGGACACAGCCGCCGGAGTCAGCCCGGCAAGGGTGTCGGCCTTGTTGTTGGGGATCAGCCTCACCCA
>JAGFXN010000010.1 GCA_017861215.1 Deltaproteobacteria bacterium
GTCGGCCACGACATGCTCTTCAACAAGCACTCAAAAGCGCCGGTGACGACGTTGATCTGCAAGGACAGGGTGCTTGGGCACAATCCGGTGGCGGCGCTCTACGGGCAAAACTTCTACTACAAGCGGCTGCAGAAAGTGCCATTGATAATTGAATGATTAGTCGCGTTGTTAAGATTCGTGACACATCAATAAAATTCAGAGTTTGTAAGTCAGTTGGCAGACCCTGAGAGTACGTTTGGTAAGGAACTTGACCGATGAGAGTCTGCCTTGTTATCGGCTCAATCCTCAAAAGCAAGTTTGGGGGCAGCATGACCGTCGCCATACAGGATACTGGCAATGAATCTCTGGATCTCCACGCTGCTGATCTGGGAGAAGGTCATTTTCTTCTAAGTAAGCAATTAACCAACTGATAGATGAACTACCCCGCAGCAAGCTACGGGTAGCAAGCAGGTAATGGTTTCTCTCACATCGAAGCAGGCTTCGGGGAATATGACCCTGAGAGATTCAATAAGGATACAAAAAGGGCCACCCTTTCGGGCGGCCCTTTTTGTGCTGTCGGATTTCTTGCAGCTTACTTCTGCATTCTGCGGCGGCTGAAAATGCCAAGACCGAAAAGGCCAGCGCCGAGGAGAAGGATGGTGCCCGGCTCGGGAACAACATTACCTACAGCAATGTTGTCGGCTTCAAATGCATAATGATGGCTGTATAGTTCAAATGAGTCGAACAATGGAAGGTTTAATAAGTTAACATATTGATTGGTGGTACCTGCGATCCAGCTGCCATCTGCTGGATTAGTTACTTGATCTCCAGTGACAGTCTCGACTAAATTAGCGCCGAGATAGAACCTGATTTCATTCCAAATATTATTACCGCCCTGAACTCCATCAATCGAACCCCACCAAAGCCCTAAATAGTTAAAAGGGCCACCCACAACTGTATTTGCGGTTGCAAGGACAGAACCGCTAGGAAATGAGTTGCCAGGAACATATGGTACGGCGATATACTTGGTGAGATCAGGGTTCCCCAGGTATGCCGGAGCAGCTCCATTACTACTTGATCCTGTTTTAATTTGATAGGATCCTGTCCATGTCCAAAGAAGTGGTGCTGTATCAAAAGTTTCAACTTGCATGCCCGCGTAGGGTGTAGAGAAGCCACCGTCCGTCGGTACTATTGGGTTGTATGTGTAGTTAATTGTATACGCACTTGCAACCCCAGCTGTTAACATCAACAGTGCCCCTGACAACAATGCTACCATCTTTTTCATAGGTATTTCCTCCTGTCCAAATTTGGTGAAGCTCCTGGTTAAATTGTTCTAAAAATAATCTGCATATAAAGTGCCAAAGGCATAACTAGCTGTATTTATAGGTTACTTAACATTTTCTCAGGTGGGTCGAGATGGCATGTAAATTACTTCGACACGAGCAGGGGAAGAATGAGTTTGAAGATATTTCAATTTGGTTATTACGGGATGTGACTAAATAGGCAATATGCATAATCCCATAATTCTGAGGACATGGGTAAATTCAAGGGTTCAATCCAAAATTAATAAAAAAGAAAAAAAGAGCGGGAAGTGTCGGAGAAGTTTACAACTCTTTAAAGCATGAATTCTATATTTGCTTATGTATCATACGGTTAGGCGCTTTTTAGTTCGTCGGCATAAAAATAATGTCGGGATGCTTTACGATTCGAGGACTCAATAAAATCTCGACATTTAATAAAAACTAACTATTACAGTAACTTGTAATAAATTTTAATAGCTGGCACAAGCTTTGCAATAAATACAAGAGGTTATCTATACAAACAGGAGACTAAAAAAGCAGACTAAAAGGAGGCAGTATGAAAGGACTAAAGAAACTCACCATTATAATGGCCACTATGGCAGTTGTTGCGTTAGTGGCAGGAACGTCTTTCGCCATTCCCGTCCCAAATGGCGACTTTGAGTTGGGGAATACCGGCTTCACAAGTGCGTACACTTATCACGCTCTCGCCGGTACTGACCCCGATAGCGGTTATGGCCCTCCCACCGGCTTATATGATGAAAAATTCTATACCGTCGGGACTGATCCCAAGTTATATCATGTCTCTTGGGCAAGTTTCGGAGCTCATTCGGGTACGCAGATGATGATAGTGAACGGAGCGCCGGACACTGGTGTCAATGTATGGACTGCACCAGCAATTGCTAATTCTCTCGCTGTGACACCGGGGCAAACGTACATTTTCTCGGCATGGTTGGCTAGTGTCTATCCTCAGGTTGGTCAAAGTCCCATCGCCCCGGCTACTCTCGCGTTCAGCATCAATGGGACCCAACTCAATGGCGATTTTACGTTATCGGCACTTGTCGGGACCTGGCAGCAGTTCTCTCAGCCGTGGGTGGCGGACGCCACTGGTTGGGCAAATCTAACTCTCCTTAACAAAAACACTGCAATTTCAGGCAATGATTTTGCGCTTGATGACATCACCCTCACACCAGTTCCCGAACCTGGCACCATGCTGCTGCTCGGCGCTGGCATGCTCGGTCTTGCTGTATTCGGCAAGCGCCGCATGCGCAAATAAGCTTGATATAACACCTTCATATTCTAACGGGAAAGGCGTTGCTTTGGTGACGCCTTTTTCTTTTTGTTGTCGGTAAATCTTACATTTGCTGCTTTTAATATTCAGCCGCGAATAGCAAGTCAGCATAGGCGAGGATGGCAGGATGTTTTGTAAAATTGATAATGGAGGGAGGGCAAAGATAGTGAGGAAGTACTTTCAGGTATGAGGGGGTTTTTATGCCTCAGCCTACCTATATCCTACCTATTCATGTAGGCAGTTGCAGTTTACTTAGTTGTTGCACATAGTTACTAAGCTACTACAAGCGGTTGCAGAAGGTGCCGCTGGACCTGCCTGCGGAACCTTGAACCGGCGTGCTCTGAAAAAGTCAGGTGTGGGGTAATCGGGCGGGAGTCCTGTTCTCTGTCGCCGCTCCCTCGGAAGAGAGAGACGGGGCAATGTCCCGGCAGGTTTATCTGTTGGCAATTTCCTTGATGTCCCGCTCAGCAAGATAACGGCCGTCAGTTGCGGAGATCAGAGTTCCCATCTCCCGGGAGAGCCGGTTCAGTTGACTTGCTACCGCTGCGCGGCGGGGCCCGGTGAGAATCCGGGGCTGAAAGCGGACTTCGCGGTTGAGAACGTTCAGAGGAATAATTTCTACTTCCCGTATCCCGTTATCAAGTGTGATGCGGGCAATGATGCTGCAGTCCGCCTTGCTGCTCCTGCTGCCGAAAGCAAAATTTCCCAGGCTGTAAAAGATGACGCCATCCCGGTAAAACTCCACCCCTTGCAGGACATGAGGGTGGTGACCGATGACGATGTCGGCTCCGGCGTCAATTGCCTTGTGCCCGGCGGATTTCTGATACGGTTTCGGCGTGTCGAGTCCTTCTCCTCCCCAGTGGAATGAAACAATGACGTAGTCCGCGGCCTTTTTTGCCTCTAGTATGTCGGCGGTAAAGAGCGGGGTGTAGCCGGGAGCTGTTCCGGCTCTGCCATTGCCGGCAAAAAACTCTTCCGGATAGACAAGAGAATAAGAGAGCAGGGCGATCCGCACCCCTTTGACTTCAGTAATCAGTACTTTTCTTGCTGCGGCCAGATCCGCACCGGCTCCGGAGAAAGCAATCCCCTGCTTCTCAAGGGAGTCCAGGGTCTGCCGGAGACCTTCTTCCCCAAACTCCAGGATATGGTTGTTTGCCAGGGTAAGGTGGGTGAAACCGGCATTTTTGAGTGCCGGAGCTGCTTTCGGGCTGAGCCGGAAGCGGAATTTCTTGCCGGTGAACTCATCACCTGCTACGGCAATCGGGGCTTCAAGATTGCCGATAACGATATCCGCCTGCCCGAGTATCCCGGCAGTGGCGGCAAACGGATAGTCATAGCCGAGACGCCGGAAGGTTTTTTCGCCACTGCCGGCAAGCATGATATCACCGACGGCGTTCACGGTGACAGGCGCGGCGCTTGCTGTGATCGGCAGCAGCAGCAGAAGAATGAATACAGGGAATGTTTTCATGGCAACGGGACTCTGTGGCAGAAGGTTGACTATGCAAATGGCAAGTGCTACAAGATAAAACCTTACTCTCCAATTTGCAAAGGATTTGATGATGCTTGACATACGATACATCCGTGAAAATCTGGAAGCTGCGGAAGCAGCGCTGAAAAGCCGCGGGGCCGGGGTCGACCTCTCCGGATTCAGGGCGCTTGACGAGAGGCGTAGAGCCCTTCTGCAGGAGACCGAGACCTTGAAGGCTCTGCGGAACCGGGTCTCGGACGAGATCAGCCTGGTCAAGGACAAAAGCCAGGTTCAGGGGCAGATTGCGGAGATGCGTGCCGTGTCGCAGCGGATAAAAGGGCTTGATGATGACCTCCGCAGCGTGGAGGAGGAATTGGCAGCGTTCATGCTCGTTGTGCCGAACATCCCCTCGGCAGCTACCCCCTTTGGTCTGAACGAGGCGGATAACAGGGAGATACGGCGCTGGGGTGCTGCCCCGGAATTTTCATTTACCCCCAAACCGCATTGGGAAATAGGAGAATCTCTCGACATTCTTGATTTCGAGAGGGGCGCGAAGCTTACCGGTGCACGTTTTACGCTCTATAAGGGGTGCGGTGCCAGGCTGGAGCGGGCGCTGATCAACTTCATGCTCGATCTGCATACCACAAGGCACAATTATATTGAAATGCTCCCCCCCTTTATGGTAAACAGGGAAAGTATGACCGCAACCGGTCAACTCCCCAAGTTTGCCGACGACCTCTTCCATCTGGAAGGGGTTGATTATTTCCTGATACCGACAGCTGAAGTGCCGGTGACCAACATCCACCGGGGGGAGATTCTCAAGGGCTCCCAACTGCCGATACTTTATACGGCGTACACTCCGTGTTTCAGGAGCGAGGCCGGCTCCTACGGGAAAGATACCCGCGGACTGATCCGCCAGCACCAGTTCAACAAGGTCGAACTGGTCAAATTTGTCCACCCTGCGGATTCGACACGAGAGCTTGAGAAGCTTCTCGATAATGCGGAAGAGGTTTTACGGCTGCTCGGACTCCCCTACCGGGTCGTTGAACTCTGCAGCGGCGACATCGGTTTTTCTGCCTGTCGTACTTTTGATATCGAGGTCTGGCTCCCGGGACAGAACACCTTCCGTGAGATCTCTTCCTGCAGCAGCTTCGGTGATTTTCAGGCGAGACGGGCAGGCATCAAGTTCCGTGAGGATGAGAAGTCAAAACCGGAGTTTGTGCATACCCTGAACGGTTCGGGGCTTGCTGTCGGCAGAACGGTTGTGGCAATACTTGAAAACTGTCAGCAGGCCGACGGCTCGGTAGTTATCCCGGAAGCACTTCGCCCCTACATGGGGGGGCTTGAAAAGATAGTCGACAGCAAGAAATAATACTGTTGCATGTGGAAGAGTGGCCGAGTGGCTGAAGGCGGCGGTCTTGAAAACCGTTTAACGAAAGTTACGTGGGTTCGAATCCTACCTCTTCCGCCAATTTATCATCTGCAGCAGTTAAGCTCTGCAGAAACAGCAGCCGGAATGCCGCACAGGTTCACGGAGAGATGGCCGAGTAGGTCGAAGGCGCTCGCCTGCTAAGCGAGTATACTGGGAAACCGGTATCGAGGGTTCGAATCCCTCTCTCTCCGCCATTTTATTCTCTGGAGTTTTAATGGCAAGAAATCTGTTCCTGCTTCTATCTTCTGTCATGGTTTGCCTGCTGGCGGTAGTATCAGGCTGCAGCCGCAAGGAAGAGGTGCAAAATAATCAGCAGGGTGCGGCTCCTGCCGGAGATACGGTAATCAGAAAACAGACGGAAGTGACAGTTCCCGATACGGTCAAGGGGAAATGGAAGTCTGTAAAGATAAGCATCACGGACAAGGAGCACAACAAGGAAGCCTTTGTCGTTATCGAGATCGGCAAGACCGTGAAAGTGAGCGGCACAAATCTGGTGATCAAGGTAGAAAACTTCCTGCCTCATTTCATCATGGAGGGCACCACTCTTACCTCCAGTTCCAATGCTCCCAAGAACCCTGCTGCCCAGGTTCTGATAACCGAAAACGGCAATGAGATTTTCAAGGGGTGGCTCTTCAGCCTCTACCCGAATACCCATGCCGCACAAAATTCACGATACGGTTTTGGGCTGGTAGACTTTACTCCGGCCAAATAACTCCTGACCGTGATCATCAATAGTTCTAAGAAAAGCTCCGGCATCCGGGGCTTTTTTTTTGGCAGCCGCCTTTGCGGGCAGCTTGAGTACTCCCAGGTAGCACCTGTTACCGGTCAGGTAGCAGCCGATGCGCCGGATACGTTGCCGAGGCTGCCGGAACCGGAAAAACCTTTTCAGCCGGCTCCATTTATGCTAGTTTTCATTCCCTTGCAGGCGCAGCAAGCTGTAATGGCAGCGCTGCAAAACAGATGGAATTTGTGAAGGTCATCACCAATTGGCCGAGGAATAGCGGATAATGTCCAGAATCATCTGTATAGCCAATCAGAAGGGTGGTGTCGGCAAGACTACCACAGCCGTGAATCTTGCATCCTCGCTTGCTGCTGCGGAAAGGAGGGTGCTCCTTGTCGATATCGATCCGCAGGGTAATGCCACCAGTGGTGTCGGCATCGACAAGAATTCGCTAAAAAGCAGCATCTATGATCTGCTTATTAACGACGAAGATCCTGCCGGACTCCTGCTGGAGACTGAGCTCAAAGCACTGCAGCTTATGCCCGCCACTCCCGACCTTGCCGGTGCCGAACTCGAACTGATTGATCTTACCGAAAGAGAAAGCAAGCTCAAAAAGATTCTGCACCCTCTGCGGGAACGCTACGATTTTATCATCATTGACTGCCCGCCATCTCTCGGCCTCCTGACCATCAATGCGCTGACTGCTGCCGACAGCGTAATCGTGCCTCTGCAAACGGAGTTTTATGCAATGGAGGGGCTTTCCCAGATAGTCAGGACGATTGCGCTTGTCCAGAAAGGGTTGAATCCCGCCCTGACGATCGCGGGCATACTTCTTACCATGTTCGACAGCCGGAACAATCTCTCAAGGCAGGTGGAGCGGGAGGTCCGCTCTCATTTCGGAGAAAAGGTCTTTACCACCGTAATCCCCCGTAACGTCAGACTTTCCGAAGCTCCCAGTCATGGCAAGCCGATTATCCTGTACGATATAGCATCTCGTGGTGCAACTGCCTACCTTGAGCTTGCGAAAGAGGTTATCCAGCGCGGAGGTGGACATGGTTAAAAAAACCGGTCTCGGCAAGGGGATGGGCGCACTGCTGCCGGTAGTGGAGAAGACCAGCTATTTCATCTGCCCTATCGAGGATATCAAGCCGAACAGGGCGCAGCCGCGCAAGACGTTCGCTTCGGAAAAGCTGGAAGAGCTTGCTGCCTCAATCCGCGAAAAGGGGGTTATCCAGCCGCTGGTTGTCCTGAAAAGGGCCGGTCATTTCGAGATCATAGCCGGTGAGCGCCGCTGGCGGGCGGCACAGAAAGCCGGCCTTCACGAAGTGCCGGTAGTTATTCAGGATGTCTCGGAAAATACGGCATTAGAGATGGCGCTTATCGAAAACATCCAGCGTGAAGACCTGAATGCGATAGAAGAGGCGCAGGCGTACCGGTCACTGATGGAGAAGATATTCCTTTCGCAGGAGGAGCTTGCCAAGCGTGTCGGCAAGGACCGGTCAACGGTTGCCAACTCGCTCAGGCTGCTCAAGCTTCCCGATGATGTGCAGCGCGACATAATAACCGAGAGACTCTCCATGGGACATGCCAGGGCTCTCCTTGCACTCGACCAACCGGAACTGTTGCGCAAGGCCCGTGAGGAGATTCTTAAAAAACATCTCAGCGTCCGTGGCGCTGAGGCGCTGGTAAAGCGACTGAAGAATCCGACGCCGAAGAAAAGCAAGGTTCAGGAGCGTGAACTGGTGGAACTGGTGGAGCAGCTCAAGAAAAAATTTCAGACAAAGGTTGAAATAAAGTCCGGCGGCAGGTGCGGCAAAATTGAAATAAGTTACAGTGGTCGTGAAGAGCTTTCCAGGGTCGTGGAACTGCTCGGGATTTGAAGCGTGCCGGGCAAAAATTGCCGGCAAAAATGCTTGACAGGCAAAAAACCATGTGATAGCTATCACGTGTTTAAGCTCAGAAGTGCTTTTGTGCCTGTATTTCGTGGAAGCAGTATCCAACTTGCCTGGCGAGAGGTGACGGCGTGATTGATATAGATCTGGCATTTGTAATTCAACTCATCAACTTTTTAATCCTGATCCTTGTGCTGAATATACTTCTGTACAAGCCTCTCAGAAAAGTTATTGCCGAACGACAGGGGCGCATTGCCGAGGCAAAAGGGCGTGCCGATTCGGTTGAGCAGGACCTGCAGATAAAAATGGCCGAATATGAAGCCCGTCTGAAAGCAATGAAGAGCGGCGCTGCTGATGAGCGCGGCGCGCTTGTCAAAGAGGCGCAGGCAGAAGAGGCGACGATTCTTGAAGCTGCCCGCAAGGATGCAACCGCTACTATTGCTGCAATCAAGGAAAGAGTAGCGACAGAGGCTGCCGCTGCCAGAACGCTTCTTCGGGAGCAGGCAAAGGCACTCTCTGTCGATATATGTGAAAAGGTTCTCGGAAGGAGCTTGTAATATGAAGCGCTGTATTGAATTTTTGCGCAAGCCTGTTGTTGCCGCAGGAACCCAGATCCTTTTGACAGTCGCTCTTGCTGCAACCTGCCTGGCTTCAGGCGGCGAGAGCGGAGCTCACGGCGGCGGACATGGCGGGGCGGCACAGTGGAAGGATTTCATGTGGCGCTGCATCGACTTTGCCGCCCTGGTGCTCATTCTGGTCTGGGCGGTGAAGAAGGCTGATATGAAAAAGGCTCTTGCTGATCGTCAGGTGGGGATAGACAAAGCCCTGCGCGAAGCTGACGAACTGAAGACTGCCGCCGAGAAGAAATTTGCCGAGTACAATGCAAAGCTGGCGCAGGCGAACATAGAGGCAGAAGAGCTGCAGAAGCGTATCCGCGAGGAAGGACTTGCCGAAAAAAACAGAATTGTCGCCGAGGCTGCTGCTGCAGCGGAGCGGATCAAGGATCAGGCAAAGGTTATGGCTGATCAGGAGATAGTGAGGGCTCGAACCGAGCTTCGTGAAGAGGCTTCGCGTCTTGCAGTCCAGCTTGCCGAACAGACTCTGAAAGGCGCCATGCGTGCCGATGACCAGGACCGGCTGGTTGGTGAATATCTTTCCAAGGTGGTGGAATTACATTGAGCGCAAACGCTATAGCACGACGTTACGCCAAAGCTCTTGTCCAGTTGGCGGCCGAAGAGGGTGCCGTGGATAAGTTTACTAGTGAACTTGCGAAGGTCGAAGCACTCTTTGCAGGGCATCCCGAGCTTGGCGCACTCCTTTCCAATCCTGCGTACGCCATTGAGTCCAAGCTGGAAACCCTCAAAGAGGTTGCCGAAAAACTTGGCCTTTCAGACACCATTCGAAACTTTCTGCTCCTCATTCAGGAGAGAAGCCGGATATCCTGTCTGCCGGCGATTTCCTCCACCTACAGTATCCTTGCTGATGAGCTTTCAGGAGTTGTCCGTCCTGTGGTGACTTCGGCCCTGCCGCTTGACGAGGGGCGTATCAGTGAGATCAGAAGCGCGCTGGAAAAGAGTACGGGCAAGAAAGTAATTCTGCAGATAAACATTGATCCTTCGCTGATCGGCGGCATTGTTACCAAAATCGGCGATAAGGTTCTTGATGGTAGCGTTAAGACACAGTTGACACGTATTGAAGATATATTACAGAAGGGGTGAGATGATCCTATGGAAATCAGAGCCGAAGAAATCAGTGAAATAATCAAGAAGCAGATCAAGGGGTACGGCAAAGATGTAGAGGTTGCCGAAACAGGTACGATCATCTCTGTTGGTGACGGTATCGCTCGTATCCACGGACTTGACAAGGCAATGGCGGGCGAACTGCTTGAATTTCCGGGCGGCATATCAGGAATGGTGCTGAACCTCGAGGAAGACAACGTCGGTGCCGCTATTCTTGGTGAGGACAACGAGAACATCACGGAAGGTTCCATCGTCAAGAGAACCGGCAGGATCGTTGAGGTTCCCGTAGGTCCGGCCCTGATCGGTCGGGTTGTTGACGCTATCGGCCAGCCGATTGATGGTAAAGGACCGATTAAGACCGATTCCTTCAGCAAGGTCGAGATCAAGGCGCCCGGCATCGTGCAAAGGAAGTCAGTCCATGAGCCGTTGCAAACCGGACTGAAAGCCATCGATTCAATGGTACCGATCGGGCGTGGCCAGCGCGAGCTGATCATCGGCGACCGTCAGACCGGCAAGACCGCTGTTGCCATGGATACCATCATCAACCAGAAGGGTGGCGATGTTATCTGCATCTACGTCGCCATCGGCCAGAAAAGATCCACTGTCGCCCAGGTCGTCAGCAAGCTTCAGGAGCACGGCGCCATGGATTACACCATTGTTGTGGCTGCGACTGCTTCCGAGCCGGCACCGTTGCAGTTTATTGCACCGTATACCGGCGTTACCATGGGCGAATTTTTTCGCGACAGCGGCAAGCATGCCCTCATCATCTACGATGACCTTTCCAAGCAGGCCGTTGCCTATCGTCAGCTCTCCCTGCTGCTGCGCCGTCCGCCGGGACGGGAAGCGTATCCGGGCGACGTTTTCTATCTCCATAGCCGCCTTCTTGAGCGGGCGTGCAAGGTTTCCGATGCACTGGGAGCAGGCTCCCTGACTGCCCTGCCGATCATTGAGACCCAGGCCGGTGACGTTTCCGCCTACATTCCGACCAACGTTATCTCCATTACCGACGGCCAGATCTTCCTTGAGTCGGACCTCTTCTACTCAGGTGTCCGTCCTGCCATCAACGTCGGTATCTCCGTATCCAGGGTCGGCGGTTCCGCCCAGACCAAGTCGATGAAGCAGGTGGCCGGTACTCTCCGTCTCGACCTTGCCCAGTACCGGGAGATGGCAGCCTTTGCCCAGTTTGGTTCTGACCTTGACAAAGCCACCCAGATGCAGCTTGCCCGTGGCGAGCGTCTTGTTGAAATTCTCAAGCAGGCCCAGTACCAGCCGCTCTCCAACGAAAAGCAGGTACTGACGATCTTTGCTGCCAACAACGGTTTCATCGATGAATATCCCGTCTCCGCGCTGAAGCGTTATGAACTGGAAATGTTCTCTTTCTTTGACAGCCGCAAGAGTGAACTGATTGCCGAGCTGAAAAACAAGAAGGCGATCGATGATACGCTGAAAGCACAAATCATCGCTGCTCTCAACGAGTTCAAGAAAGAGTTCACAGTCTAAACCAAGGACGGATTTCCGTTATGCCAAGTCTTAAAAGCATAAAAAAGCGTATTGTCTCAGTCAAGAATACGCGCCAGATAACCAAGGCCATGAAAATGGTTTCGGCTGCAAAGCTGCGACGTGCCCAGGAGAATGTTGTTGCGGCACGTCCCTATGCAAGCAAGTTATCCGAGGTTCTTGGCCGTCTGTCAGGGAATGTCCCCGCTGACTGCAGTCCTCTTCTTCAGCAGCGCGAATCCTCTGACAAGGCACTGCTCGTGGTGGTGACTTCAGACCGTGGTCTCTGCGGCGGCTTCAATTCGAATCTGTGTAAAGCTGCCGACCGCTTTATCAAAGAGCGTAGATCCAGCTATGCAGAGTTGAAAATAATGACTCTCGGCCGGAAGGGGTATGACTTTCTGAAGCACCGGCATCCTGTCTGGAAAAACCACGCAAATATCCAGTCCAACTGCAATTACCAGACGGCCGCGCTCCTTGCCCAGGGGATTATCGAAGGCTATCTTGCCGAAGAGTACGACGAAGTTTACATCGTTTATAATGAGTTCCGCAGTGTCATGACGCAGGAAATTACCTTTACGCAGCTGCTGCCGGTAAAGCCGCCGACTTCTGCCGCAGATGAGGTCGAGCCCCGCGAATATATTTATGAACCGGGCCAGGCCGAACTCCTTGCAGAGCTTCTGCCCAAGCATATAGAAGTACAAATCTTCAAGACTCTGCTTGAATCGGTTGCCGGTGAACATGGTGCACGTATGACCGCCATGGACAGTGCATCGAAAAACGCGTCCGAGATGATCGGCAAACTTACCCTCATCTACAATCGCGCCCGTCAGGCAGCAATCACCAAGGAACTGATGGAGATAATCTCCGGTTCCGAGTCGCAAAAAGGTTAATAAAGACTTTTATCTATAATAATAGTGGCCTCAGGGCCACAGGAGGAAGGGACAGAATGAGTCAGAACTTTGGAAAGATCACACAGGTAATCGGCGCCGTTGTTGACGTCGAATTTGAGCCGGGGAAACTCCCCCCGATTTACAACGCCCTGAAGGTCACCAATCCTGCCATTGATGATCGTGAGATGAATCTGGTCCTCGAAGTTGCCCAGCATCTCGGCGAGAACGCAGTTCGTACTATCGCCATGGACTCCACTGACGGTCTGGTTCGCGGTCAGCAGGTTGTTGATACCGGCAAGCAGATTGTTATGCCTGTTGGTCGCAAGACCCTCGGGCGCATCATGAACGTCATCGGTGAAGCGATTGATGAAATGGGACCCATCGGCCATGAGAAAGAGCTTCCGATCCATCGCCCGGCACCATCTTTTCAGGAGCAGTCAACCAAGGTCGAGTCATTCACAACAGGAATCAAGGTTGTTGACCTCCTCGCACCGTATGCCCGAGGCGGTAAAATAGGGCTCTTCGGCGGCGCCGGTGTCGGCAAGACAGTTCTTATCATGGAACTGATCAACAATATCGCCAAGCAGCATGGTGGTTTCTCGGTTTTCGCCGGTGTCGGCGAGCGTACCCGTGAAGGCAATGACCTCTGGATGGAAATGAAGGAATCCGGTGTTATCGACAAGGCCGCCCTGATCTATGGTCAGATGAACGAGCCGCCGGGAGCACGTGCCCGGGTTGCCCTCTCCGCGCTCACCGTTGCCGAGTACTTCCGTGACGAGGAAGGGCAGGACGTGCTGCTCTTCATCGACAATATCTTCCGCTTCACCCAGGCCGGCTCCGAGGTTTCGGCGCTGCTCGGCCGTATCCCTTCCGCTGTTGGTTACCAGCCGACCCTTGCTACCGAAATGGGCGAGCTGCAGGAGCGGATCACCTCCACCAATAAAGGTTCCATCACTTCCGTTCAGGCTATCTACGTCCCTGCGGACGACCTCACCGACCCGGCCCCGGCAACCGCCTTTGCTCACCTGGATGCAACCACGGTTCTTTCGCGGCAGATTGCCGAGCTCGGCATCTATCCGGCAGTCGACCCGCTCGACTCCACCTCGAGGATCCTTGATCCGCAGGTCGTCGGCGAAGAGCATTATGCTGTTGCCCGCTCCGTTCAGTATGTTCTCCAGCGCTACAAGGACCTTCAGGACATCATCGCCATTCTCGGTATGGACGAACTCTCGGAGGAGGACAAACTGGTAGTCTCCCGCGCCAGAAAGATTCAGCGCTTCCTTTCCCAGCCGTTTCACGTCGCCGAAGCTTTTACCGGCACACCCGGCGTGTACGTTGAACTGAAGGATACGGTCAAAGGTTTCCAGGAGATTGTCGCCGGGAAGTATGACGACCTTCCCGAGCAGGCTTTCTACATGGTCGGCACTATTGACGAGGTTATCGAGAAGGCCAAGAAACTGGCGGCATAATTGAGACAGGCGCTAGGCACCAGGCATTAGGCACTCGGTATTTAACCCAGAGTCCAAAGCCTAGAGCCCAAAGCCTGGAGGTTATATATGGCTGAAAAACTGATGCTGGAACTGGTTACACCGTACAAAAAAGTTCTCTCTGAAGAGGTAGAGGACGATAAGGCTACCGTTCTGGTGCAGACTGCCGAGCGTGCCGACGAAATTGACCTTGAGCGCGCCAAGGCGGCCTTGGGTCGTGCCGAAGACATGCTGAAGAAGCTTACTCCGGAAGACAAGCAGTTCATCGTGTATGAAGCTGCTCTTGAGCGGGCGGTGATCCGCATGCAGGTTGCCGGCAAGGCAGTACGGAAATAGGATATATCATCAGAATGATTGAAAAGAGCGGCTCTCGGGCCGCTCTTTTTGTTTCTGGAAATGATTGCGGAGTTTTGCTATAACACCAGTGGTAGGTGCTGAGACCCAGGAAACTGGCTTCATAGGTAACCGGTTGAGACCGCCGTGAAAATTTGCGTGGTGAAGAGGAATGGATGGTGAATAAACCGTTGGTAGCCATAACCATGGGAGATCCGTGCGGGATTGGCCCGGAAATAATTGCCGCTGCACTTGGGGACGCGGCGGTTTTTGCAGCTGCGGTGCCGTTTGTTCTGGGCGACAGAGGAGCAATGGAGCGGGCTATCAACCTGGCAGGCCATGGTCAGCGGCTGCGGATCCTTGCTGAAGATACCATGCCGCAACAGCCGGTTGCGGGGGAGATATATCTGCTGGAGCTGTCGCACCTTGACAGAGCGGACATGGTCTACGGCAACCCGTCTGCCGCATCGGGAGAGGCGCTTTACAGCTACATCACCGCGGCGGCACGACTCTGCATGACAGGACAGGTAGCGGCAATGGCTACCGCACCGATCAACAAGGCGGCGATGAATCTGGCCGGGCACCATTATCCCGGGCATACTGAACTTCTTGCCGAACTGTCCGGCACGACCGAGTTCGTTATGATGCTGGCCGGCTCACGGCTGAGGGTGGCGCTGGTCACTATTCATGAGCCACTTGCGGCCGTACCGCAACTGGTCACCTTTGAAAAGGTTCTCTCTACCATCGTGATAACCCATCAGGACGTCAGCCGCTATTTTTCGTCGCAGCCGAAGATAGCCGTTCTCTCGCTCAATCCGCATGCGGGCGAGGGGGGGATGTTCGGTGATCACGAAGCACGGATCATCAGCCCGGCCATTGCCGCTGCCCGGGAAAAAGGAATCAATGCCAGCGGGCCGTACCCTGCAGATACACTCTTTCACTTTGCCGCCAATGGTGATTATGACGCAGTGGTCTGCATGTATCATGACCAGGGTTTGATTCCATTGAAACTGCTGCACTTTGACGACGGAGTGAATATAACGCTCGGTCTGCCGATTATCAGGACATCGGTTGATCACGGCACAGCGTACAATCTTGCAGGCAAAGGCACTGCAAGCTCTGCAAGCATGAAGGCAGCAATACTGACAGCTGCTGCCATGGCTAGTACCGCCAGAGCAAAATCATGACCTACCCTTCTGGACTCAGCAATGGCAGAAACAGCAGAGAAAAATGCTCCAGGCATGCCGCGGCTATCGAGACATTGCTGGCGATAGCCAGAACATTGGCCGCGTCCAGTGATATTCAGGCGATTCTGGAACAGATCATGACCCAG
>JAGFXN010000123.1 GCA_017861215.1 Deltaproteobacteria bacterium
CGCCTAGATATCATCCTTGATCTGGAATCGGAATAAGAAGCCGGAGAGGGAACGGACAGCAGGCAAACCTCTTTTCAGCAATGCCCCAAATGAAAAGCCCACCAGTTTAATCGGTGGGCTTCTTTTATCTTTACTTCTGTGTATGCCTTTTCAAGGTCTGTTCCGGATCTTCTTACCTCCGGATCTCTACAACAAAATTCCTATTAAACCTGCATGGTGGAGTATCGATATATTCTTTCCCTCCTTTTGCGCAGATTATATTCCTTGTAGCTGGTTAGACTTTAGCACTATAAAAATGAAAAAACAGGCTGTTTAAATTATTTTTATTGGCGTATAATTTTCAAATTGACGTAATGAAGACCTCCTAAAAGCAGTACCGGCACTACTCCCCACCTGACCTTTCCCCATAGGCATCACCGCAACGCCTTGAGCCAGAACTGCATGGGATGATCGCGTTTGACACCATCGATCTCTAGCCAGGTAAAACTGGTGGTAACTCCGGCAAGAGCGGCAAAGCCGGTACGGGCAAGAAATCTGTCTATGGGGAGGTACGCCGGGGGACGGAGCGGATGGCTGGCGGGGCGCACCACCGTGGCGCAGGTCAGGTAGCGGTAGCTGCCGAGGGAACGGACATGCTCCTCGACCTCTGCCAACAGCCGCAGCCCCAGGCCGTGATTGCGGTACGCGGGGGAGAAGAGCAGTTCGCCCAGATAGAAGATTTCATCGACAGCATGGCTTGCGCCGGCAAAAGCTGCGAGCAGCTGCCGGTCTTCATGGCAAAGGGGGATGCCGGTGGCAGCGCCCGCCAGCGTTCCCGAATCGGTTACCGTCATCACAAAGGCACCACGGGCTTCCGCGTAGATTCGCAGGTAACCGAGTTCATCTTCGCGGCGGCCGGCATAGAGATAGGGGTACTCGCGAAATATTGCAAGGCGCAGCGACGCAATGCCATCAAGACTGGCTGCAATGGCAGGGCCGGTCAGCAGCTGCGTAGTAATCGTCTGCGCGTCATTACCAGTGTGGGACAACCGTGAAGCCCCCTTTCCTGTCAATGCCGCCACTGAAGGCTGCAGCTCGACTCGCCCGGCTGGTTGACAACCGGGCAGAGCGGCCGCAAGAGCGGCCCGTCGGCGGCGAACGTTTTTTGTTTGCATCACCATCATGGCTGTACTCTTTGTACGGCGACCTTCTCCCGGAAACCAGGCCGGTTTTCCGGGGAGAGATCACCCCAGGTACTTGACTTTTACCTCCAGCGACTTCTTGGGGGGCATCGCCCTCATTCTTTCACTGTAGCCAAGCGGCACGACCGCCATGAACTCTCCCGCAGGCTCTTCAAGCGACTCCAGCACCTCGTTCTTGATCAGAAAAAGAGCGCCGAGCCAGACAGAGGATATGCCCAGTGAGGTTGCCGCCAACAGGAGGTTTTCCACGGCGGCGGCAGAACTTTGAATCTCCATGGTGCGGAAAAAATCCGCGGCACTGTCCCGGTCCAGGTTCAGGAGGTCGGTGCCGTGCCGGATCAGCTCACCGGTATTGACGACGCCGATGACGACCGGCGCACTTGACATGCTCCTGGCCGCCATCCTGAGCAGCGCTGCCGAGGACTTGGGGAATTCGGCCGCTCTCCTGGCAGCCAGGGCTGCCAGCTCCTGCTTCTTGGCCCCCCTGACAACGATGAATCGCCAGGACTGCTGGTTGTGCGCCGACGGGGCATGATTGGCCGCCTGCAGCACTATCCTGATATCGGCTTCGGCAATATCCTTATCGTCAAACATCCTGACACTGCGCCGATTCTCCATGGCCTGCAGAACATCATTCAGCATACAACCTCCCTTTGTGAAACTGTATCATTATGCCTGCTGCACCGCTGCGCCGTGAGGCGGCGGCACCCTGATGAACTGGGCGGCGATCAGGGACACAAATCCTAACACGGCACCCATGATAAAAGGAATCCGGTAATTAATCATCCAGAGATAGCCCCCCAGGGCCGGCAGGAATACCGCTGCGATATGATTGATGGTGAAACCGACGGCTGAAGTCGGGGCGATGTCCTCCGGAGCGGCAATCTTCTGAAAGTAGGTGCGGATTGCCACCGCAAAGTTGAACAGGATGTAGTCGATAATGTACATCCCGCCCACAACCCACGGGGATGATGCATAGGCGTAGGTCAAAAAGACGGCGATCACGCCGGCATATTCAAGAGTGCAGAGGGTGCGCTCGCCAAAGGCATTGATGGCCCTGCCGATCATCGGGTTGATGATCCAGTTGATGAAATTATTGATGATGAACAGTGCCGTGATCGTCTGCACCGAGAAGTGAAACTCCTTGACCAGCAGAAACATGGAAAAGACCATGTATATCTGGCGGCGGGCGCCGGACATGAAGGTCAACAGATAGTAGAGCCAGTAACGCCTTTTCAGGAACATGCGCAGTTTCTGCGGCGGCACCCCGGCGTGGGTCGGGTCCTGAAAGGCTGCCCAGATGCCCGCCACAAAAACCGTTCCTCCTACTGCCATGAAAATGCCGCTGTAGCTCATCACGAACCCGAGACACCAGATCAGCGCCGCCGAGATGATACTGGTAATGGCCGCCAGGCTGCGCAGCCTGCCCATCACCAGTGGTGACTGGTGCGTCGAGAAATACTGCAGCGTCAACGACTGGTTGACGGTTTCGTAGTAGTGAAAGCCGAAGCTCATGATCAGGGTGGTGACGGCAACGCCGCCGAAAGAAGGGAACAGGCCGGTCAAGGCGACACCCAGGCCGAGGAGGGATATGGAAAAGGCTGCCAGACGATGCTCCCGGATGACCAGCATGACATAAATTGCCGTGAGCGCCAGAAAGCCGGGTATTTCGCGCACGGACTGGATCAGACCGACATGGAGTCCTTCCAGGTGGACCGTCTCGACGGCAAAGTTGTTGAAGAGGATGGTGTACCCCTGCAGCCCCGCCATGGATGCGGCGGTGAGGACGGCAAGAAAGCGGAACATCGGTTGATTGGCCGAGGTAAACATCACAATCCTTACCGGCAGAGGCTGGTGACACAGCCCCTATGGCAGCAGACAGCCTGCCGGCTGTGCTCAGCGAACTGCGGAAGGACCATAGCCGCTGCCGATGGCCGTAAAAGGGAGTTTCAGGGCAAGTTCGGGAACCTGCCCGGCGATCCAGGCGGTGAAGGTGTTGCTGTTCGGACCCGGAAACGCCTGGTAGGTATCGGGCCAGGGGTAGTTTTTCGCTGCCCGGTCGACGGCAGCGATCAGTCTGTCCACTCCGCCCCCGCGGAACTCCTTGAGCAGCCGGGGGCGCTCCCCGAACCAGTAGCGGTCGGGCAGGTCCTGTTCGATCCGGACGACCGGCAGGCCTTGCCGCTGCCGCCAGCCGATGACTTCGTAGACCGTATAGGACGCCGCGTCGGTCTGTTTGGCCGCAATCCAGGTATGGATGGCAAACCAGCCGCGCCAGCCCCAGGCCGGAGCGCCGTAGATCTGCAGCACAGCCTCTCTGCTCGCTGCCGGGTTCGGGGCGATGCCGGCCGGTTCGCGGCTGGCCGTGCGCCAGTCTTTCGTGGAGCAGCCGCTCAGGCCGAACAGTATCAGCCAGGACATCAATAGTTTGCGCATAAATGAATCTGTCCACCTTTTGTGTGGTAATGCCGCGAGCAAGTCACCGCGGGCAAGCAGCCTATGCATCGCCCCGCCGCAAGCAGCAGGGCATCAGGAGGCGCCCGCTGCTTCAGGTCTCATTGCGATTGATGGCAAACGGACCCCAGGCCTGGTCGATGGACATCAGCTCAAGGGTGTTGATGTTCACGTGGGCCGGCCGGTTGACAGCCCAATAGACCGTATCAGCGATGTCTGCGGCCGTCAGCGCCTCGACCCCCGCGTAGACTTGCGCCGCCTTTTCCTCATCGCCCTTGAAGCGGGTCCGGGAAAACCCGGTTTCGGCCATGCCGGGCTGAATGCAGGTTACCCGTACTTTTGTCCCGATCAGGTCGCAGCGCAGATTGCGGGAAAACTGGGTCACGAATGCCTTGGTGCCGCCATAGACATTGCCTCCCGGATACGGCCACGAACCGGCGGTGGAGCCGATATTGACAATGTGCCCGCGGTTGCGCTCCACCATGCCCGGGAGGATCAGGCGGGTGCAGTACATTACCCCCTTGATATTGGTGTCCACCATGGTGTCCCAATCGTCCAGGCTGGCCTGGTGGGCCGACTCCAGTCCCAGGGCCAGACCGGCGTTGTTGATCAGCACATCGACTTCGCTGAACTGCTCCGGCAGCTCGTTCACCGCCCGCTGCACCGCCGCCCGGTCACGCACGTCCAGCGGAATTATCCGCATGGCAGCCGTGCCGCGCAACTCCTCCTGCAGCTGCAGCAGCTTGTCGGCGTGGCGGGCCGCCAGAATCAGGCGGTTGCCGGGCCGGGCAAAGATGCGGGCGCAGGCAGCGCCGAAACCTGAAGATGCCCCGGTAATAAAGATGGTCTGACTGTTCATGGCCGCACCTCCGGATGATCTGCCCAAAGTGTACCACCTTTATCTGTCCAGGAAAGCCAGCAGCTCTGCCTGGAACCGGTCAGCGGCTTCAAGGTGGGGAATATGGCCGATGTCCGGCAGCTCGACCAGTTTGGCTCCGGGGATCAGCGCCGCGGTTTTCCTCCCCGGCTGCGGGTATTGTCCGGCCTTGTGCAGCAGTTCCTTCGGCAGCCGCTTCAGCTGAATCGTGCCGCCGGCTATGGCTTTGTACCGGCTCTGGTGTCCGTTGTCTCCAGCCCTGCTCAATTGAGAAGGTGAGTATAAACCGTTCTGGCGTCGGGTGCAATCTGAAGCAGAGGGATTCCCCACGACAGAGCGGTGGTTGGCGTGCTGTTCATGGCGTTGCAGCGAAAAAGGTAGTTCTCCGGAAAGGTATGGCTGCGGTGCCGGGCAGGACGCTGCGCGCCGGGTAAGAACGGAAAGCAGCAGGAGGGAGTTCTTGAGTGTGGTGCACGATTTTCCGATTCAGTATGATCGACATTTCGGGGGCATCTGTCCAAAAGTCCAACCTGACCCCGGCAGCATATGACTGACCCGGACGACTCTGTTTTCTTTTATAGTTTTACCCCTACTCTGTCTGACACTGATTGCGTTCAATGTATGCCTGGAAACAGAAGGAGCCCCTGCTCTGCGCAGGGGCTCCTTTTTTGCTATCGATGCTGGAGTAAGTACTTTTCAGCCGGATTTGCAGCAGCAGTGGTGGCCTGCAGAATTCAGCCGTTCTTAATGCCGGCCACCGCCACCATGGCCTTCACCGCCGCGGCCGCCACCATCATGGCCGCCACCATCATGGCTGCCACCACCACGGCCTTCACCACCGTGACCTTCGCCACCACGGCCTTCACCACCACGATGGTCGCCGCCACGGTTTTCTCCCCGGTGCTCCCCTCCAGGTCTGTGCCAGCGGCCACGGTAATGTTCA
>JAGFXN010000293.1 GCA_017861215.1 Deltaproteobacteria bacterium
AGGCAGGGCTGAGGAACAGAAACAGCAGCAGTTCAATGCCGCCATGGAGCTGTTCAACTCCCGTCCCGTTTACAAGGCCTTCGGCTATGGCGTTGCGGTGGTCAACATCTCCCTGCAGCTCTTTCTGGTCGGCCGGATCATGCACCTTTCGCTTGGTGTCGACGGGCAGCTGTTTGCCCTCGCCGCAGCCTGGCTGCTCACCGATTTCATCAACGGCCTGGTCCATCTGTACATGGACTGCAACGACCGTTACGCTTCTCCGGCCGGACCGCTGATCGCCAATTTCCACCTGCACCACAGAACGCCGCTCTACAAAAAGAACCCCCTCCCTGTCGTCTATTTCCTGGAAAGCGGCTCCAAGGTCTGGCTGGTCGGCTATCTGCTGGCGGTGGCGCTGCTGCTTGCCACGGTACCGCTCGCGCCGCTGGCGGCCTCTGTCCTCGTCTACATCGGCATCCTCTCCTCCGTCGCCGAAGTCTCCCATTACCTCTGCCACAGCTCCACCGCCACCCCGGCGCGCTGGCTGGCGGCCTGCGGTCTGCTGCTCTCCAAGCGGCACCATGGCCGCCACCACCTGGAGGACAACTGCAACTACGCTTTTCTGAACGGCTGGAGCGATCCGCTGCTCAACCTGATCGCCCGCCGCTGCAGCCCGGGCTACAAGACCACCACCGACCGGCATTATGCCGCCTATGACGGCGGCGCTCCGGACAGCCGCTGCTGAAACCTGTTGAGGAGAGCGGCTCGGTTGTGATAATTACTGAAAACAGGATTCATGAAGAGTTGCGCGACCGGCAACAGGCGGAGCATCATCCTTCACCGCCACTCTGCGGTGACCAGCGGCAGCCGGTCGCCGGGAGAGGAGATCAGCATGTTCATCCAATGGAAAGAGAGTTTTGCCACCGGGATTGCCGAGTTTGACGACCATCACCGGAAGCTGATTGATCTGCTGAACAGTTCCTACTTCATGATCATCGAGGGGAACAGTCAGGAAGAGCTGCAGCAGCTGCTTGACGGCCTGCTCGACTATACCCGCTATCACTTTGAAGCCGAAGAAGCGATGATGCGCGCCAAAGACTACCGCAAGCTTGACGAGCATATGATCGAGCATATCAACTTCACCCACGGGATCCTGTCATTCGCCAGGCAGGCCAGGGCCGGCCAGCAGTTTCTCCCCATTGAGATCTTTGATTTTGTCAGGAACTGGTTTGTGATGCACGTCGTCACCAGCGATGCGGAAATGAGCAGGGCGGTCCGCTTCAGGTAAAGTTTACCCTGCTGCGGGCCTGCAACCCAGAGAAAGAATCCCGAACCGTCCGGTTCAGCCTAGCGCTGCCGGGCGGTTTTTTTATCGACAGGGGAGGGCGACTGCACTGCATCCAGAAAATCGCTTGTATGACTCTATCCGCTTCAGGCTGCGTTCAACTGCTGTCCGCTGGTTTTTTTGCAGTGAGCCGACTCTGTGCTGCCGATTGCTGGAATTTTGACTAAAGTCATGCCTTTTATCCCGCAGAGAGGGTAGGCTGCAATCATGGAACAGAGGAGGAAGCGCATGGAATTCAGAAACGGTCTGGGAGAGATGGCGATACAGGATGTTCTCAAGGAGCACCCGCCTGTCGGCGAAATTCTGGCAAAGCATGACATCGGCTGCGTCACCTGCCGGGTCGGCATCTGCCTGCTCAAGGACGTGGTTTCCATCCACGGCTTGTCGCCTGATGACGAGGCGGCGATAGAAAAGGAAATTAACAATTATTTCACAGCAAAGGGAGAATGAGAAAATGGGAAATCTTGGATGCGGCTGCCCCGGCAGCATGGCACGGGTCATTGAAAGAGAAGAAACCACTACAGAGGTAACCGGCACCATCCAGTCAGAACTGCGCCAATGGCCGGTGCAGCTCCATCTGGTGCCGCCGACCGCCCCCTACTTCCAGAACGCGGACATCCTCATTGCCGCCGACTGCGTCGCCTTTGCCATGGGGGACATGCACCGCCGGCTCCTTAAAGGGAAGGCCCTTGCCATTGCCTGCCCGAAGCTGGACGATACCGGCAATTATGTGGAAAAAATGGCCCAGATCTTCAAGGCGGGGGCGGTCAGAAGCGTCACGGTCGCCATCATGGAGGTCCCCTGCTGTCGCGGCCTGGATGTAATGGTTCGCGAAGCCGTCGCCAGAAGCGGCCGGGATATCCCCCTGGAGACAGTGGTCATCGGCATCAACGGTGAACGGAGGTAAGGGCAATGAAAGCAGATATCACCGCGGCACTGGTGACGGAGCATCTGCTCATCAAGCGGATGCTGGCACTGATCGAGCGTTTCGCCCCGCTCACCGCAACGGGGCAGTTCAGTGACTGGCAGTTCTACCTGGACGGCGTCGATTTCATCCGCCACTATGCCGACCGCTTTCACCATGCCAAGGAGGAGGACGTGCTCTTCGAGGCGCTGGTGGCAAACGGCATGCCGCGACAGAACAGCCCGGTGGCGGCCATGCTGATGGAGCATGATCAGGGGCGGCTGTATGTGCAGGCCATGGAAGCGGGAGCCCTCAAGGCTGCCGCCGGCGAAGCAGGGCAGGAGAAGCTCATCGCCGAAAACGCCCTTGCCTATGCGGCACTGCTCCGCGAGCATATCTCCCGCGAGGATGAGATCCTCTACCCCCTGGCGGAAAGGGTCCTTCCGGAAACCGTGCGCCCCGCCATCACTGCCGGCTACCGCCGGGCGGAAGCCGCCGTTGGTACGGATTTCACCGCCAGGTACACCCGCATT
>JAGFXN010000011.1 GCA_017861215.1 Deltaproteobacteria bacterium
TCTGTATACAGAGGCTCACCGGAACATCCGCTTCAGTTTTGTTCCTGATGAAAGCGTACCGGGACTGCTGCTCGACCGGGATCAGATCAAGCGTGTGCTGATAAACCTGCTGGAAAATGCAGTTGCCGCCGTTGGTGGCGACGGCGAGATCACTGTCAGAAGCGGCTACAATCAGGAATTGAAAATGGTGAGTTTTTCCGTGGCCGATAATGGCCACGGGATTCCGCCGGCAGACAGGCCACGCCTGTTCGAACCGTACTTCTCCACCAAAAAGACAGGGACTGGGCTGGGCCTTTCCATAGTAAGCACCATTGTCACCGACCATCACGGCTTCATTCGGGTCAAGGAGAATGTGCCGCAGGGAACGAAGTTCATCATTGAGCTGCCTGCCACCAGCTGATGCGCTGTAACAGCTGGACATCAATTCTTCAGCACATACTGTATTTATCTCTTGACAACGAACAGGGAAATAATTAGAGTTTAGACTCTAAAGGGGAGTAGTTATCGGTCAGAGAAAAGACCGACCCGGATTCCGTCAACACGGTCGCAAGACCCGGAACCGGGACAGATATCCTGTCAACAAGACCTTTATCCAGGCAACAATGCCGGGGGTAAAGGTCTTTTTTATTACCCCCGGCGATCAACAGCCAGGTTTTTTTCTGGCCACATCGTCGGAGGTAACAGCGATGAACAGACTCAAGACAACCCTTCTCCTTTCCCTCCTCACCGTCCTCATGGTCGCCATGGGGAGCGCCATCGGCGGCAGGTCCGGCATGGTCTTCGCCTTTATCATGGCGCTTGGCATGAACTTCTTCTCCTACTGGTTTTCCGACAGGATCGTCCTGAAGATGTACGGCGCCAGGGAGATCGGCGAGCACGATCACCCCTCCTTCTACGGCATGGTCCGTCGTCTGGCACTCCAGGCCGGCCTGCCGATGCCCAGGGTCTACATCATTCCGGATGATTCCCCCAATGCCTTTGCTACCGGCCGCAATCCCGATCACGCTGCAGTTGCCGCTACGGCGGGGATCCTGCGCATCCTCTCCCCGGAAGAGCTTGAAGGGGTCATGGCCCATGAACTGGCCCACGTTAAAAATCGCGATATACTTGTATCGACCATTGCCGCCACCTTCGCCGGTGCCATCTCCATGCTCGGCAACATGCTGCAGTGGGGAGCGATGTTCGGCGCCGGGCGGGGTGACGATGACGAGGGCGGTGGCAGCAGCCTGGTCGGGTCGCTGGCCATGGCTATCATTGCCCCCATTGCGGCAATGCTGATCCAGATGGCGGTTTCACGCTCCCGCGAATACCTGGCAGATGAAGCGGGTGCCGGTATCTGCGGTCGACCGCTGGCCCTGGCAAGCGCCCTGCGCAAACTGCACAACGCCGCACAAGCCATACCCATGCATGATGCCAGACCGGCTACGGCCCACATGTTCATTGTCAACCCGCTGACCGGCGGGGCGCTGCGGTCGCTCTTCTCGACCCATCCACCGATGGAAGAGCGGATCGCGCGACTGGAATCCCTTGCCACCAGAGCACGCTGACAGGCGGGTCGCAATCGCCGGACCGCATGTCCCGGCAGACTGAGCGGGAGCAAGACATGACACAAAGCACGCATCATCTTTCCACGGAAACAAACCCGCTCAAAAAAGAGAAACAGCACTGAGCCGTTGCCTACTGTCATGTCACTGCGCAGCAATGATAGTGAAATTTCTGGAAAAGCTGACAAAATCCACATCGAAAAGCATCTCTGGACTCCTGGGAGAGGCCATTGCTCAGTGGAGCGCCACCAGAGATACACTGCGCAGGGATTGATACTGAATTGATTGCAGAGGAGAGTCATACATGGATTGGTTGACGGACCCGCAGGTCTGGATGGCGTTGGTAACCCTGACCGCACTGGAAATCGTACTCGGCATTGACAATATTATCTTCATCTCCATCCAGGCCAGCAAACTCCCTGCCCGGCAACAGGAGAAAGCCAGGCTGGTCGGGCTCGGGCTGGCGATGTTCATCCGCATTGCCCTGCTGTTTTCGCTTACCTGGCTGATGGGACTCACCTTCCCGCTGTTCACGATCATGGGCAACGAGATCTCCGGCCGCGACCTGATCCTCATCTCCGGCGGACTGTTCCTGCTCTGGAAAAGCACCATGGAGATTCACGAGAAGCTCGAAGGTGAGGAAGAGATCTCAGCCGCCCGTGTCGGGGCAACCTTCGGGGCGGTTATTGTGCAGATCCTCCTGCTGGACATTGTCTTCTCGCTTGACTCCATCATCACCGCCCTGGGAATGGCCAGCCAGCTGGCCATAATGGTTACCGCGGTCGTCATTGCCGTCGGCTTCATGATGCTGTTCTCCGGCAAAATCAGTGCCTTCGTCGAAAAGCACCCGACCATCAAGATGCTGGCGTTAAGCTTCCTGCTGCTGATTGGCGTAGCACTTATCGGTGATGGTTTCGATATGCACATTCCCAAGGGATACATCTATTTCGCCATGGCCTTCTCGGTGATGGTCGAGATGCTCAATCTGCGACTGAGGCGCGGCACACCGGTCAAGCTCCATCAACCACATCTGGAACATTCCGCCGAAAAATGAAGCGAGACAATCAACCCCGGCTCAGCCGGAAGGAGACAGCAAAGTGAAAAGACATGGAATCAAGGTATTTGCGGTTATTGCCGCCGTACTGTTTATGAGCATTACCGTGCTGGAACTGAATGCCCATGCCAGGGCCGGCGGAGGCCGCTCCTCCGGCAGCCGCAGCTATTCGAGGCCAGCCAGCCCTTCCTCCCAGCAGTATCAGTCAAGGCAACAGTATGCACCTGGCCCCAGCCCCATGCAGCAACCGGCTGGCGGCGGATTCATGAGGAACATGGCCGGCGGACTGGCCGGGGGGATGCTGGGAAGCATGCTGTTCAGCAGCTTTGCCGGAGCCGGTGGCGGTATGGGCAGCGGCACGGGGGGTGGCGGTGGCATCGGCCTGTTTGAAATCATACTGCTGGCAGGAGGTGGCTACCTTCTTTACCGGTACCTGCTGAAAAGAAAGGCTGCCAGCTCTTCTAACCCATATAAGCGGAGCTGATGCCGAACCAAGGGGGACACCATGTTTAAAAACAAGTTCATCCTGATTTTGATTCTGGTAACGGTGCTTTCCCCGTTTATTTCGTCTCTGCTCAATTTTTATGCGGATTGGCTCTTTTTCGTCGAGACCGGCTTCTCAGCGGTCTTTACGACGACACTGTATGCCAAAGTCGGGGTAGGACTGTTTTTCGGGGCAGTTTTGTTTGCCGTTATCATCATCAATCTATTCTACGCGAACAGGACACACTTCCCGAATACCGGTATTTTTATCGCGGGGGGCGGCTATCGTTACAAACGTGACGAGGCCATGCGACTGGTAAAACCGGTAGCAAGTCTTATCAGTCTGGCCCTGGCGCTGCTTGCCGGCAACTGGGGCGCCCTGCAATGGGAAGAAGTGCTGCTCTTCGCCAACCGGGTAAACGTCGGCACAGTTGATCCGGTTATCGGCAAGGATATCGGCTTCTACCTGTTCAGCCTGCCGTTCTGGGAAGGGCTCAAGGGCTACGCCGGCTTCGTGCTGCTGGCAACAGCTGTCGTGACCGGAGCGGTGTACTTTGTGCGTGGCGGCATCATCCTGAACGAGCGGGGGGTGACCATTGAGGCACAGGTTCGCCGCCATCTGGCGGTACTGGCAGCGCTCTTTGCCTGTGTGATCGCTGCCGGCTTCTATCTGGACAGCTTCCGGCTGCTGTTTGCCAATAACGGCGCCTTTAACGGCGCCGGTTACGTGGATGTAAACTCCCGGCTGCTGACCTACAAAATGCTGACCCTGCTGACACCCCTGGCAGGGGTCATGCTGGCGTTCGGCATCTGGAAGAGCTCCTGGCGCGTGGCGCTGCTGCCGCCGGTGGCAGTGATCGCACTCTATGTGGTCGGTATCCGCGTCTATCCGGGGCTGCTGCAGAAATTCAAGGTTGCGCCCAACGAACTCGCCCTGGAAACTCCCTATATCGAGAACAACATCAAATTTACCCGCTTCGGCTACGATCTGGACAAGATCGAAACGATACCGTTCGATGTCGACACCAGGCTCTCCGCTGCGGACATAGCCAATAATGACGCCACCATCAAGAACATCCGCCTCTGGGATCATGCGCCGCTGCTCAAGACTTACAGCCAGCTGCAGCAGATCAGAACCTACTACAAGTTTTTCGACGTGGACAACGACCGCTACCTGGTGAACGGCAAATATACCCAGGTCATGCTGTCGCCGCGCGAACTTTCCTACGCCGATCTGCCCAGCAAAAACTGGATCAACGAGCGCCTGATTTTCACCCACGGCAACGGCATCACCTTCGGTCCGGTCAGCCGGATCAGCAAGGAGGGGCTGCCCGAGTTTTTCGTCAAGGATATTCCGGCGGTCAGCCTGGCCGACATCAAGGTAACCAGGCCGGAGATTTACTTCGGTGAACTGTCCAACGATTATGTGGTTGTCAAGACAAGGGTGCCGGAATTCAGCTATCCGACCGCCACCGGCAATATCAACACAACCTATGCCGGCACAGGCGGGGTGCCGATCGACTCGCTCCTCAAGAAAACCCTTTTTGCTGCCAGATTCAAAACAGAGAAAATTCTGCTCTCCTCTGATATCACCGCCGAGAGCCGTATCATCTACAACCGCAACATCAACCAGCGGATCAGGGCGATAGCGCCTTTTCTCCGCTTCGAAGGTGATCCCTACATGGTGGTGGACGAAGGCGGCAGGCTCAAATGGCTGGTCGATGCCTACACTCATTCGGATCGCCTCCCCTGCTCAAAGCCGCTCAAAGGTGGCATCAATTACATGCGCAATTCCGTCAAGGCGGTTGTCGATGCCTATGACGGCTCAGTCAGCTTTTACATCAGTGACCCGAATGATGTTCTGGCAAAAGTCTACAGCCGGATATTTCCGGGACTGTTCAAGCCGCTGTCAGCCATGTCGGCCGATCTACGCAAACATGTCCGCTACCCGCACCAGTTCCTCCAGCTGCAGGCAGCCATGTTTGCCGCCTACCACATGACCGATCCCAAGGTATTCTACAACAAGGAGAACCTCTGGGAGATTCCTGCCCTCGGTGACAAGCCGATGGAGCCCTACTACACGATCATGAAACTGCCCGGGGAAAAGCTGGAGGAATACATCCTGCTGCTGCCATTCACCCCTTCCAAACGTGACAATCTGGCCGCCTGGCTGACGGCACGCTGTGACGGGGAGAATTACGGCAAGATCCGCGCCTACACCTTCCCGCGTGACCGGCTGATCTATGGGCCGAAGCAGATCGACGCCCGTATCAATCAGGACTCGTTTATCTCCCAGCAGTTGACCCTCTGGAGCCAGCGCGGTTCCGAGGTGATCCGCGGCAGCCTGCTGGTAATCCCGATCGAAAAATCGCTGCTGTACGTTCAGCCGCTCTTTCTTGCCGCCGACAAGGCCGGTCTGCCCGAACTCAAAAGGGTGATCGTCGCCTTTGGTGATGAGGTCGTCATGGAGGAAAATCTGGAGCTGGCCCTGCAACGGCTCTTCGGCGGGAAAAAAGCTGTCGCTGCCGTTGTTGGTGCGGTCACTGCAGAGGCACAGGCATCACCGGCCGCGCTGGCCAAGGAAGCGATGAGCATCTATGAGAAGGCAACCACTTTGCAGCGCCAGGGCAACTGGGCCGGTTACGGCGAGGAGCTGCGCAGGCTGGAGCAGGTGCTGAAGCGGATGGCGAAGTAGCAGCAGAGAGACAGCAGGAGCCAGGATGGAAAGTACCATTTTTCTCAGCACCTTCGGCTTGATTTTTCTGGCGGAGCTGGGCGATAAGACCCAGCTGACCGCCATGGCCCTGGCGTTGCGCTATCCGTGGCAGCGGATTTTTGCCGGTATAGCGGCAGCCTTCGTGGTGCTGAATCTGGCTGCCGTTCTGGTTGGCAAGGTGCTGTTTCTGCTCCTGCCGATCTTCTGGGTGACGCTGGTGTCGGCCCTGCTCTTTCTCTATTTCGGCTACAGCACCCTGCGGCACGCCTGTGGCAGCGATGATGATGACGACGCGCCGCCACCCACAGCAGCCACTGCCGCCCGTACCGCCTTCATCATGATCTTCATGGCCGAACTGGGGGACAAGACCCAGCTGGTGACTGCCAGCCAGGCGGCCCGGCACTCTGACAGCCTGACGGGAATGGCTACCGTCTTTGCGGCATCCACGCTGGCGCTGTGGCTGGTATCGCTGCTGGGCATCTTTGCCGGCAAGCAGCTGGTCCGCTTTATCCCGCTCTGCTGGATACACCGCGCTGCCGGCTTCATGTTTCTGGTCTTCGGAGTCATCGCGCTCTGGAAGCTCAAGGGGATGTAATTTGCCTGTCTTTGCAAAAGATGCCCGGCCCATGGGGTCGACTGAGCAGCCGCTGCCGGACAGCCGTTTTCAATTTGTTGCAGAAGGTTCAGCCATGCCCAGATACACCATCAGCAGCTATCTGCTGGCCGTAGCCGCCGTACTGCTTGTTCTTCGCTTTCATCTCCTGCCGGCGGTGTTCGCCGGCCTGGCAGTGTATGTGCTGACCTTGAAGCTCGCCCGTCACCTCCCCCCGAACATGAACCGCTTCGCCCACAAGGTCGCCCTCGGGGTTGTGGTTGTGTGCGTTATCACCTGCCTGACGAGCGCCTCTGCCGCAATCTGGTCTTTCATCGGCAGCAGTCACGGTATTGCGGCCCTGTTGGCAACAATAGTTGATACACTCGGCAGCCTGCGGGGTACGCTGCCTGAATCGGTTGCCGAGCTGCTGCCAACGACCATTGAAGATCTGCGCCAGCAGCTTGTTGAAATGTTTGGTGATCATGTCCAGAAAATATCAGTAGTCGGCATAGAGAGTCTCAAGGTATTTGCCCACATTCTGCTGGGCATGGTTGTGGGCGGCATGGCAGCCGTCCATCACTTCAGGGAACACGATCAGGCGGCGCCATTTATCAGTGCGTTACGCTCCAGGCTGCGCACACTTGCCACTGCCTTTGATAAGGTGGTTTTCGCGCAGCTGAAGATATCGGCTCTCAACAGTGCATTGACGGCTGTCTACCTGTTGATTGCCTTACCGCTTTTCGGTGTTCACCTGCCGATGGCAACTCTTCTGGTGCTGCTCACCTTTGCCGTGGGCATGCTGCCGGTGGTGGGCAATCTTGTATCAAATACCGTCATAGTCGTAATCAGCCTCGGTGTGTCGGCAGGGGTCGGCATAGCTTCGCTGCTGTTTCTGGTGTTGATCCACAAGGCCGAGTATTTCATGAACGCCAGGATTGTCGGCCATGAAGTGCAGGCAACAGCATGGGAGTTGCTGGGCTCCATGCTGCTGCTGGAGGCCGCCTTTGGCATTCCGGGACTGGTGGCGGCCCCGGTGGTCTATGCCTGGCTCAAGGCAGAATTGAAAGAACAGGCCATGATCTGATGCGTTGCCATTACACGATAATAAAGCGAATATATTTATTCCTATGAGTATTCATAACAATCTGACCGTTTTATTGCTGCTTGTTGCGGTACTTCTGGCACCGCTCAACTCTTTTGCCCATGAGGTGACGACAGGAGCAGCGAAGGTTCCGTGTGTCTGCCATCTGACGGACTGTAGTACCGATGAAAATGGCAGCCAGCCGGATCATTATCCGGGCAGTAATGGCGCTGACTGCTGCGACTGTGAAGGGTGTTGCCCGGACGCCACAGAGCCGCCAATTTCCTGCGCTTTGAGAATAAATATTTCCGCAAGGCAACATTTCCATCCGTATGCCAATGGCCACTTCCCCAGAGTCTATCTCACCATCTTTGTTCCTCCAGAAAACAGCTCCTTAATGTAAATCACCGCCACCATGCCGACGGCGCATGGTTGATTATTGCCGAGTTCACCGCAGCTGATGTCTACGCCTGGCTGTGCGTTGCTTGCAGGCAGCTTGCAGCAGCTGAAAGTATTTACCATTAGGGAGCATTATCGTGACAACTGATAAACAATCAGGATTCCAGCTCATCCTGGATTTTTTCTATTCGCTGAAACTGACCATGCTTCTCTTCATCGCCCTGGCGGTCACCTCCATTATCGGTACGGTAATTCCGCAAGGGTCCCTGTCTCCGGAGTACCTGCATACCATCAGCCAGAGCAGGCTGAAGCTCTACCAGAACCTCGGCTTTTTCGACATGTATCATTCCTGGTGGTTCATTCTCCTGCTCTCCCTGTTGTCCATAAACCTGATTGCCTGCTCTATCAGAAGGCTTCCCGGCATCTGGAAGCTGGTATCCCGGCCGGTTATGATCATGGACGATGTTTTTGAAAAAACACTCTCGTCCCTTACTACCATCGAAGCACAAGGGGACGCACGCATAATCAGGAATCAGGTCGATGCTGTACTTACGGCGGAATTCTCCGATCCGGTAATAACCGAAAAAGATGGAACATTCCACCTGTTTGCCCAGAAAACATCCTGGTCCAGGCTGGCGGTATATGCCGTTCACTTGAGCGTACTTGTCATCTTCAGCGGGGCAATCATCGGCTCTCTTTTCGGCTATAAGGGGTTCGTCAATATTCCTGAAGGTAAGAGTATTGATACGGTCATGTCCCGCGCAAAGAAGGAAATCGGTCTCGGCTTTGCAGTGCGCTGTGAAAAGTTCAGTATTGCCCATTATCCAAACGGTACCCCAAAAGAGTTCAAAAGCATCCTGACCGTGCTGGAAAATGACCGGCCGGTAGAAGGATATGACGGGGTGCCGGTCATCGTCAACGATCCGCTGACCTACAAGGGGATCACCTTCTATCAGTCCAGCTACGGGAAGCTTGGCGAGCACGAGTTCACCCTCAGCGATCCGGACGGCAGCAATCCGCAACCCCTGCGGCTCAAGAGTGGCGGGTCGGCAACGCTTCCGGATGGCAGCGGTATCTGCCTTCAGCATACAACCCAGGACATTTCCCGCTTTCTACCCGGGATAAGCGGACCGGCAGCCCAGGTGGAAGTACATCAGGCAAATGGAGTAACAAAACCCTTTATCGTCTATGCCAATAATCCGGCTATGAACAGGATGAACCTCCCCTATACCGGGGGCAAACTTCTCCAGTACAGAGGTGGTGAGGAGTTAATGTACACCGGCCTGCAGGTGGCGAAGGATCCCGGCGTATGGGTGGTATGGCTTGGTTGCATCCTGATGCTGGCCGGTATCTATAGTGCCTTCTTCATGTCACACCGGCGCATCTGGGTGCGGATAGAAAACGGAACCGTGACCGTTGGTGGTCATGCCAGCAAAAATCAGGGAGGATTTCAGCTGTTCATGGAGCAGTTGACTACAAAACTGAAGGACCAGCTTTCCAAGGAGGGCAGCAAATGACCAGTTCACTCCTGTTTAACATAACCACCTTAGCCTATCTGATTTCCATGCTCTGCTTCTTTGTCCATCTGGCAACCCGTAATACCCAGGCAGGCGCTGTCGGCAGTTATAGCGCCTATGGCGGTCTGCTGGTGCAGACCGTGGCCATTCTGCTCCGCTGGAAGGAGTCTTATGATCTCGGCATGGGGCACGCTCCTCTTTCCAACCTTTACGAGTCAGTGGTTTTCTTTGCCTGGACCATCATCCTGATCTTTGCCTTTGTTGACTGCAAATACCGCTACCGGATCATCGGCGCTTTTGTGGTCCCGTTTGCACTGTTCGGCATGGCCTGGGCGCAACTGGGACTGAACAGCGGCATTCAGCCACTGGTGCCGGCGCTGCAGAGCAACTGGCTCCTTTACCACGTGGTCACCTGCTTTCTCGGCTATGCCGCCTTTGCCGTGGCCTGCGGGGTCTCCATCATGTATCTCCTTGCCACCCGTGCCGGCCTCGGTACGGAGGGTAGCCGCGGCGCCATTCTGGACATGTTCCCCCCGGCCCGTCTCCTTGACGATCTCAATTACAAGGCGATCATGGTAGGGTTTCCGCTCCTGACACTCGGCATCGTCACCGGCGCCGCCTGGGCCAACTATGCCTGGGGCACGTACTGGAGTTGGGATCCGAAGGAGACCTGGTCACTCATTGTCTGGTTCGTCTACGCCGCCTTTCTGCACGCCCGCCTGACACGCGGCTGGGTAGGGCGCAGGGCTGCCTGGCTCTCGCTGGTCGGTTTTGCCGCAACCATCTTCTGCTACCTGGGAGTGAACCTGCTCCTCTCCGGTCTGCACAGTTATGGAGGTTAACTAATGACCGCATGTACCATGCCCAAACAGCCGATAGTAGATCCGACCGGACCACTGCTGCGTACCGATTTCCCCGGCATGAGCCTGCTGCGACGGGGAAAAGACAAGGATATTTATGACCTGGGCGACATGCTTCTGCTGGTTGCAACCGACCGCCTGTCGGCAGCCGGCATAAGTCTGGGACAGGGGGTCAAGGGGAAAGGGAAAATCGTTAACCAGCTCTCTGCGCACTGGTTCCGCAAACTGCGCCGGGTCTGCCCCAACCATCTCGTCGCTACAGAAAGCAGCTGCTATCCGGAGCCGCTCAGAAAAAGTGCAGCCCTGCTGGACGGCCGCTCCATGCTGGTCTGGGAGACAACACCACTGCCGATTCGCTGCGTTGTCAGAGGCTATCTGGCCGGAACCGGCTGGCGGGAGTATCGGGAAAAGGGGGAGATTTGCGGCGTTAAACTTCCTGCGGGACTGGTGGAGTCGCAACGACTGCCGTCCCCGATATTTACACCAACCACGAAGGGACATCCTGGAGAGGGCAACGAGAATATCGATTTCAGCTCACTGCAGCGCCTGTGTGGCAAAGCTCTGGCGGAAGAACTGCGGGAAATATCGCTCCGGCTGTACTTTAATGCCTGGATGAGCGCCAGAGAACAAGGGGTGTTGATAGCCGACACAAAATTCGAGTTCGGCCTCCATGACGGCAAGCTGATGTTGATAGATGAATGCCTGACCCCCGATAACAGCAGATTCTGGGCGCTTGACAGTTACCGCCAGGGCGGGCCAATGCCGGGCATGGACAAGCAGTTTCTCATAGAGCACCTTGAAGCTCTGGATAGTTCAGTTAACCTGCCCCATCTGCCGGAGGAGATACTCTGCAAAATCGCATATAAATACCAGGAGGCATACTCACGGATTATCGGCAGGAAGCCCGACACGTGAGCATGGAAATATCAGGTTTGCACGCAGGAGTAGTCCCAAGGAGTAAGATATGAAGCAGCATGTCATCAGAACATTGGGGCAGGCCAAACGTCTGATTGTTACAGTCACGGGGTGCACTGTTCTTGTTGCCGGTATCGCCATGCTTGTCTTGCCCGGACCGGCAATTGTGGTTATCCCGGCCGGACTGGCTCTACTGGCCACCGAATTCATCTGGGCCAGAAAGCTGCTGATCACGGTAAAAGAGCGCATTGAAAGCGTAAGGAAAGCACACTGATGTCGGAACAATCTCTTTTATGGGCCGCCTTCGGCCTGCTGATGATCATCATGCTGACCGTCGATCTGGGGATGAACCGCACGGCGCGCAAGGTTTCATTCCGCCAGGCACTGACCTGGAGCATCTTCTGGGTTTCGCTGGCGTTGGCATTCAATGTCGGCATTTATGTCTTTCTTGGTCAAACCAAGGCGCTCGAATTTTTAACCGGCTATATTATCGAAAAATCGCTGTCCATCGACAACCTGTTCGTTTTCATCATGATCTTCGGCTATTTCAAAATCCGGGGCGAGCATCAGGCCCGTATCCTCAAGTGGGGCATTATCGGGGCACTGCTCCTGCGGGCGCTCTTCATCTTCACCGGCATCGAGCTCTTGACAACCTTCCACTGGCTGTTCTACCTGTTCGGTGCGCTGCTGCTGTTTACCGCCTGGAAGATGGCCTTTGGGCTGGAAACCGAGATCAGTCCGGAAAAGAACCTGCTGGTCAGACTGGCCCGCAGGCTGTTTCCCTTCACGAAGCGGGTGCGGGGCGACTGGTTTTTTAAACGCCGGCAGGGTCTGCTGGTGGCCAGTCCGCTTTTTCTGGCGCTGGTTATGGTGGAGAGCAGCGATGTCCTGTTTGCCATCGACTCCATCCCGGCCATCTTCGCCGTTACCCTTGATCCGTTCATCGTTTTTACCTCCAACATCTTTGCCATCATGGGGCTGCGGGCGCTCTTCTTCCTGCTGGCCAGCGTCATGGAGATGTTCATCTACCTCAAGTTCGGCATCTCATTCATCCTCTTCTTCGTCGGCACCAAGATGATCGCCGGGGCGAGCGGTTTTCCCGTGCCGATAGCCGTCTCCCTGACAATCATCTTCATATCGCTGGCCATTGCCGTCCTCGCTTCGGTACTGTTCGGCAGAAACCGGCGCCAACAGGCACTGGAAAACAATTAGAAAGGAGAAACGATCATGAAATGTCCCGTCTGCACTACCGTCAATCTCGTCATGTCAGAACGCCAGGGGGTAGAGATCGACTACTGCCCCGAATGTCGCGGCGTCTGGCTCGACCGCGGCGAACTCGACAAGATCATCGCACGGGCCGGTGATCAACCGGATTCCAGTCCGCACCAGGCCACAGCAGCCCCCCAACAACAACACTACCAGCCGCAGGCGCCACCCTACAGCCAGGGGCACGGTTATCAGCATGGCCATGGCCACAAACCGAATCGAAAAAAGTCATTTCTGGAAGAACTGTTTGACTAGCAGTCGCCCCATGACAACCTTTACTGAACAAACGGAGGCAATCATGCCCTACTTCAACAAGGAATGCAGACGTACACCGAAAAAGATCGTCAAGCGTCGCCGCGACGAGCACGCATTGAAAAACGTAATTTCCCTGCGGATAAGCGATGAGGAGATGGAGACCCTGGCATTGGTCAGCAGAAACAGCGCGAAAAGTATCTCCGAAATCATGCGCGAGGCGTTCAAAGCCTGGCAGGCCGGTCAACGACGTCTTTGCATGGGTATCTAGTCGAATCTCGTGCCCCGCACCAACCGCTTCACCAACGACACGGCTGCAGACGCAATTAGTTTCCATCCGGAAACTCCGGATGTGAAATTGTTGGTTTCCGATTTGGAAAGAGGGATTTTTTCTCCTGGCAAGGAAATCGAGGGTTTGTGCGGAGGCGTACACAGGTACGCCGCACAAGCAAAGCCAAAGATTGACGCCGCCAGGGGGGAAAAGCATGCTTTCCGGACGGAAACTAATTAGTGTTCGAAGAGATAATTGGGGGGCAATAAAGGTAACATTCTGCCGGTGTTGCCTTTGCCGGCAACATGGCAGCGGCCGTCCCGTGGGACAACAGCTTCACGGCAGATCAGGCGGCAGTACTCCCGCAACGGCCCGTTAGAGCCAACCGGCAGCTTTCATGTTCATGCCTGCGCCGGCTCGATCTTTGGCGCCCGTCTCGGCATGGGCGCCAGGGAAGAGCAGAAGCTATCAAGGTGAAATGCGGAACGGTTTTTCCTGTTGACTTTTTTTCTCCAAACTTGCTATCTTAAAACTCTACGAAAAAATAAAGCAGTTACTACAGGAGGCTTTCTTCATGCAGTGTCAAACGGTTCTTCCCGGCAGCGAGTGTACTTTCTGGGGGAAACAGGGATGTGTATTCTCTGACGGTTCATGTCAGGTGATAGTTGATAATTGTGAGGGCTGCGAGCGGATTATTGAGAGCACCATCGGTCAGGTTTGCAGTGCCTATCCG
>JAGFXN010000124.1 GCA_017861215.1 Deltaproteobacteria bacterium
CCGGTACTCCCGCCGCGCTATTTCGCGGCTGCCGGCAACCGCCTGCGCAAACAGCTCCCGCCATTGGGCAGCCACCTCCGCTCGGTACGCTGCATCGGGATATGCCTTCAGCCACCACTGCTCCATATCCGGGATGTCTGCCGGCAGGTAGCCGAAGGTTTCGACTGCCCGGTGATTCATGTACTCGATCGTGCCGTTCATGGCAACGATTGCCATGGCGAGGGGGCTCAGTTCCAGTATTTTGCGCAGCCGCTCTTCGCTTTCCCGCAGGGCAAAAATCGCCGGCAGAAACTTCCAGAAGCCTATGGCAAGCAGGGCGGAGCCGAGCGTGTAGCCGACCACCTTCTCCATGAATGTTGCGTACCCGCTTGTACTGATCATCAAGAATCTGCTCAGGGTGGGGAAAGTGCCGGTAATGTCGACCAGTGTCCCGAAAAAGAGCAGTCCGAAACCGGCGAGAATAAAATACCAGCCGTTTTTCTGGTACAGATAGAGTTTCTCCCCCTGGAACAGAAGGTAGAAGAAGATGGTGCCGATGATGGCCGCATGAAACGCTTCGAACAGTATCGGTAAATAATAACTGGTCATGCTGCCAACCTTTGATGGCTAGGAGCCTGTCGGACTTAGGAAATCAAAGCGAAAATTCGGCTGGACGAGGACAGATTTTGTCGATTTTGCCGGTCAATAGTTGTTCTATTGACCAGGAAAGCGGCGAAATATGCACCGGTCAGACGGATTTGCAGCAGATTTATTCTAAGTCCGACAGCCTCCTAAAGTCAGGAGCCTTCTGCCCCGGTCCTCTGGAACTGCCGGGCGCCGTCGTTTGCGAACGGCTATGGCTCCGGCGGTTCCAGAAATGTCCATTCACTGGCAGGGGCGTAATTTTTCAATCTTAGTAATATCTCCCACCGAAAGCAATGCATAAAATACCGGCAAGTTCTGACCTTGATAAATCTCCTTGCTGCGGCTATTATCACCTCTCCCCAATCAGGAGAGAGGAGTCTGTATATGTTGGCTGACAGTTTCGCTGCTAACCTGCGCGGTCGTAGTGCGGCAGTGACGGCCCAAGGGGAAAGGCCCGGCGAGGTTGCTGCCGGCCTCGCCCAAAGCGGCACTGAAAAATGATGCACACGGTTCATACCTTTGCAAAAGGGGTGCTGCAGGCGGACGCCAGCGAAGTGGTGGCGGAGTTTCCGCTGGCGCTGACTGTCAATGGCCGGGAGTTGGCCACGCTGGTGGCGTCACCCCATCAGCTCAATTTTCTGGTCGCCGGTTTTCTCCGCCTGCAGGGGTTTGTCTCCCGGGTCGAAGATTTCGAACTCCTCTCGGTATGCAGTGATTATGGGGCCGCCAATGTCCTCATCAAGGGGGAGCTGCCGGAGAGGCTCAAGCCGGTTCTTACCTCCGGTTGCGGCACCGGGATAACCTTTACGGCGCCACGCCCGTTGCTGGTTTCTGCTGCAAACAGCTATACCCCGGCGCAGGTTTTTGCCCTGATGGATGACCTCGGCAGGCAGGCGGACAGATACCGCACCCATGGCGGCATCCACTCGGCAGCGGTCGGTGACGGTACGAGGATGCTGCTGTATGCCGAAGATCTGGGGCGGCACAATACGCTCGACAGAATCGCCGGCGAGGCGCTGCTCAAGGGGATAGATCTGCAGGGGCTGATGCTGGTCACTTCCGGCCGCATTTCCACCGAAATGGCGGCCAAGGCTGCCCAGCTCGGTATCTGCCTGCTTGCCTCGCGTACTTCACCCACCGATATGGCGGTAAAGCTTTGCGAAGAGTCAGGCATTACCCTCATCGGCTACCTGCGCGCCAACCGTTTTCAGGTCTACGCGCATCACGAGAGGCTGCTGCTTCCTGCTCTGCCGATCGCAGGGGTCACCGGGGTAATTCTGGCCGGTGGCAGATCCTCGCGGATGGGGCGGAACAAGGCGCTCCTCCCCTATAAAGGGAAACCGCTCATCGAAGCCATCTACCAGGTGATGGCGGAACTTTTTAAGGACGTCGTTGTCGTTACCAATGACCCGGCAGAGTACGATTTCCTCCCCTGCCCGAAAACAGCTGACATTCACGTCGGCAAGGGATCTATGGCAGGGGTGCACGCCGGTCTTTCCTGGTCTGCCAACGACTGGATTTTTGTTGTCGGCTGCGACATGCCTTTCATCGAGGCACGCCTGGTACGCTACCTTGCCGGCAGGCTGGGGAGCGAGGCGGCGCTTGTGCCGCAGAGCGCCGGCGGGCTGGAGCCGCTGCACGCCTTTTACTCCCGGGCGGCTCTGCCGCTGCTGGACGCGGCGCTCAGCGCTGACAATGTGCGGCTGCTCGATATTCTGGAACAGTTGCCTGCCAGAGTGATTGCCGCCGCGGAGATTGCCGAAATTTCGCCTGATTGCCGCTCTTTTGTCAATCTGAACACCCCCGAAGATTATTCTTCACTGGGCTGATGCCGCATGGATGTCCCTTTTCACCACCTGCTTTTTACCCTCGAACCGACCCGGGCGGCAACAACACCGTACGCTCTTTTCGAGCTGAAACAGCGCTTCCCCGCCGCTTTCCGCAAAGTCACCGGCTGCGCGCCGCGCGGCGGGCCGTGCCTTGCCGGAGCTGACTGTCCCTGCCGTTCGACCTTTGCCCAATTGCTTTCCGCCGATCCGTCAGCGCTGCGGCGTTACCAGAAACCGCCACTCCCCTTTGCCTTCAGGATACCGGTTTTGTCGTGCCGGGATACGGAGGAATACGACCTTTCGCTGGTGATTGTCGGTGATGCGACGCGCCACCTGGAACTCTACCTCAAGAGCGTCCAGCAGCTTTGCGGCAGAAACTCCGCGTTGGGCGTGCAGCTCAATGCCGTTGCCGCAGTAGCTGCGGATGGCTCCAGTCAGCTCCTTGGCAGCGGCAGCGGCCGGCTGGACCTTTCTTCAACTCCGCTCAGAACTTTTGCGGAGGCAGGCAGTGCGCCGGTCAACCGTGACGGCTCCATAACGCTGCAGCTGCTTGCTCCGCTGCGGCTGCTCCATAATGGTAAACCGCTGCGCTGCCCGTCGTTTCCGCTGCTTGCCGGCGCACTCTTCCGCAGAGTCTCTGCTTTGGCGTATTACTATGGCGGGGTCGAACTGGCAGATGATTTCAAATGGCTGGCGGTTAAAAGCCGTGAAATCAACGGCAGCGCCTCTCAGCTGGAGTGGGCAAACTGGGGCGGCGCGCTGCAGGGGACTATCGGCAAGCTCTCCTTCAGCGGGGAACTGGAAGAGTTTATGCCGTTTCTGCGGCTTGGTGAACTGCTGAACGTCGGCAAAGGCGCGCCCTACGGCATGGGGAGCTACCTGCTTGCCGGCAGCTGACTGGCAACTTGCCCGTTTGCTGGTAGAATTTCCTGAAGAAAGAGCTCTGGAGGTCAGTTTTGCCCGATCGTAGCGAACATTGCAGCATCGGCCGTCTCCTCGGCATTGTCCTGACCGGCACGCTCCTGCTCGTTGCCGGCTGCAGCAGAGATCCCGCCGGAGAGTTGCAGGGGTACGCGGAGGGAGAATTTGTCTATGTTTCTGCACCGCTCCCCGGGACAGTGACTCTGCAGGTGGTCAAGGGTGCCAGGGTCAAGCAGGGCGAGCCGCTTTTCGCCCTGGAGAGCGTCGCCGAAATGACGGCGCGGGATGAGGCGGGGCGGCGGGCTGCTCAGGCCAGGGCAGCGCTCCAGGACCTGCGCAAGGGTTTGCGGCCAACGGAACTGGCGGCCCTGCAGGCCCGGCTGCAAGAGGCCAGGGCGGCCATGGTGCTGGCAGAAGGCGAGCTGGATCGCCAGGAGCAGCTGTTTCGCAGCGGGATGGTCTCTGCCCAGGATCATGACCGGGCAAAGTCGGCCCGTGATCAGCAGCGACAGCAGGTTGTCCGGCTGGCGGCCGAACTGCAGACCGGCCGCCTGGGTGGGCGCAGTGACCTGGTGGCGGCGGCCGAGGCCAACGTGCGGGCGCTGGAAGCGGTGCTGGCGAGGGCGGAGTGGGAGCTGTCCCAGAAAAGCAAGCAAGCGCCGGTTGCCGGTCTGGTCTACGATACGCTCTTTCGCAGCGGTGAGTATGTGACTGCCGGCCGCCCGGTGGTGGCGCTGCTGCCGCCGGAAAATATCAAGGTGCGCGTCTTTGTTCCCGAAGGGCAATTGGCCTCGATTCATCCGGGCGATCCGGTGGAGGTTTCGGTCGACGGGGTCAAGGAGTCCTTCAGCGGCCGGGTGAGCTATATCTCCCCCCGGGCGGAATACACTCCGCCGGTCATCTACAGCCGGGAGAGCCGGGCCAAGCTGGTCTTTATGGTCGAGGCGACCTTCCTCCCGGAGGTTGCCGTCCGGCTCAACCCGGGGCAGCCGGTCAGCCTGCGCTTCGGGAAGTGAGCCATGGATTCTGACCTTGCCATCGATGTGCGGGGGATGACCAAGCGGTTCGGCACACGGACCGTTGTCGACGGTATCAACCTGCAGGTGCGCCGGGGAGAGATCTGCGGCTTTCTCGGCCCCAACGGCAGCGGCAAGACGACCTTCATCCGCATGCTCTGCGGCCTGCTCCGCGCCGATGGCGGCAGCGGCACCTGCCTCGGCTATGACGTAATCAGCGAGAGCGAAGCGATCCGCTGCGAGGTCGGCTACATGACCCAGCGGTTCAGCTTTTATGAGGACCTGAGCATCGCCGAAAACCTGGATTTTGTCGCCCGGATGTTCTCCCTGCCGAACCGCAAGGCTGCTGTCGAGGACAGCCTGGAACAGCTCGGTCTGACCGGCCGCCGATCTCAGCTGGCAGGGGAACTCTCCGGCGGCTGGAAACAGCGCCTGGCCCTGGCGGCCTGCATGCTGCACAAACCGAAGCTGCTGCTGCTGGATGAGCCGACCGCCGGGGTCGATCCCAAGGCCCGCCGCGATTTCTGGGACCAGATCCATGACCTTGCCGCCGCCGGACTGACGGTGCTGATCTCCACCCATTACATGGACGAAGCGGAGCGCTGCCACCGCCTCGCCTACCTCTCCTACGGGAAATTGCTTGCCCATGGCGGCGCTGAAGATATCGTCGCCGCCGCCGGTCTGGTTACCTGGGTCGTCACCGGGCCCGATCTCTCCCGCCTGGCGCTGCAGCTGCGCAGGCTGCCTGCGGTCAGGCAGGCTGTTGCCTTTGGCAGGGAGCTTCATGTGAGCGGCATCGATGCGGCCGCACTGGAAGCGGAGCTGGCTCCGTTCCGGGAGGATGGCTACAGCTTCCGCCGCAGCGGCGCCGGGCTGGAGGATGTCTTTATCCAGCTGATGGAGTCGTCAGAGGATAATTATATTGCAGGCTAAGGGCTAAAGGTGAAAGGCTAAAGGTGAAAGAAAATAAAATAAATATAA
>JAGFXN010000125.1 GCA_017861215.1 Deltaproteobacteria bacterium
TATTTTGGTCATCCCTGAAAAAAGTTGCAGTCTTGAGATATCCACTGACGTTGTGCTCCGGGTAACAGTACCTTTGCTGCGGGGTAAGAAGCGAGGCAACTGCGGTGTGTCATCGGTGTGTGATTGAGAAAGAGGGTAATGGTTTCTACCCGGAGAAATGAATGGATTTTGCCATTTTGTGATGCTGACACGTTTCAATTAGCGCACAAATATTTTCAAGCTGTCTTCCGAGAGAAAAAATAGTAGCAGCAACTCCTGAAAAATCCTCTTTGTGACCCCTCCCTCTCCTAGTGGCGTGGGTGAAACTGCCGGCCGCTGGATCCCCCTCGGTCTGGTCTGTCTTGCCGGTGCTGCCCGCCAGGTAACTTTAGCCGCGGCTTGCGGCAGCGGGTTGTGCCGGCAGCTCACCTGCTTCTCTGAGGATCAGCAGCAGCGCTGCAAGAATTATTTCAATTCCTTTGCGCCGGTTTGCCAGAGAGTCTGCCGATATATTCTGCAGAATATCTGCAGAGACGGTACAGGATGATAGATCCCCGATGCTGTTATAGTCGGCAACCTGGGGGATAAAAGTGCCGATCAGGTTGGCAGCCCTTTTTTTGAGCGATGCCGATATTTGACCGCTAATAACGGCAGCGTCGATTTCCGCCAGGAAACTGTCAAATATGCCGATAGAGCCGAACATCCCGATCAGTGAAGGGGTAAAGACAGCTACTGTCCGGTTTTCAGATCTATTCAACTCATTAAATGCTGCAATCAAGGAACGCGCCCCGGTCATCTGCTCTCCTCCTTCGGTACCTATCCGCTCATTTTTTAAATGTAACAGATAATCACGTCGTTGTATAGGGCGGAACTGCTGGTGGTGGACGTATAAAAGCTTCATCAAATCAGCTGGTTAACCGGTATGCGGGGCGGGAGGGATACTGCCGGAAGCAGGGTAACCGTCAGCAGCAGTGAAGTTGCACCTGTCAGCAATAGGTTCATGAATCAGGCCGAAAAAAAAGCCCCTGACCATCATCGCTGGTCAGGGGCTTTGGCAGTCATGCCCTGTTACAGTCCAAGCTGCTTGAAGAAGTCATTCCCCTTGTCATCGACCAGGATGAAGGCGGGGAAATCCTCCACTTCAATCTTCCATACCGCTTCCATGCCGAGCTCCGGGAAGTCGATGCATTCGACCTTCTTGATATTTTCTTCCGCCAGAACCGCGGCCGGCCCGCCGATAGAGCCGAGGTAGAACCCGCCGTACTTCTTGCAGGCGTCGGTAACTTGCTGGCTGCGGTTACCTTTGGCGATCATTATCATGCTCGCCCCTTTCGACTGGAGCAGGTCAACGTAGGAGTCCATCCGCCCGGCAGTGGTCGGGCCGAATGAGCCGGAAGCCTTGCCTGGCGGAGTTTTTGCCGGCCCGGCGTAGTAGATCGGATGCTTCAGCAGGTATTCGGGCACCGGTTTGCCGGCGTCGATGATCTCCTTGAATTTGGCATGTGCGATATCGCGCCCGACGACAATGGTGCCGTTCAGCAGCAGCGGCGTGGAGACCGGGTGCTTGGAGAGTTCAGCCAGGATCGCCTTCATCGGCTGGTTCAGGTCGATTTTGACGCCGTGGCTATGCTTGCCCCGGTACTGCTCGGGGATAAAGCGTCCGGGGTTGCGGTCCATTTCTTCAACAAACAGGCCTTCACGGGTGATCTTTGCCTTGATGTTACGGTCGGCGGAGCAGGAGACTGCCATGCCGACGGGGCAGGACGCGCCGTGGCGCGGCAGGCGGATCACCCTGATGTCGTGGGCGAAATATTTCCCGCCGAACTGGGCGCCGATGCCCAGTTTGTAAGCCTCCTGCAGGAGCTTTTCCTCCAGTTCGATGTCGCGGAATGCCTGGCCATGCTCGTTCCCCTTGGTCGGCAGCTCGTCAAGATACCTGGCGCTGGCAAGCTTGACCGCTTTCATGCAGGCATCGGCACTGGTACCGCCGACGACCACGGCGATGTGGTAGGGGGGGCAGGCGGCCGTGCCGAGATACTTCATCTTGCCGACCAGGAATTTGAGGAGGCTGTCCGGGGTGAGCAGCGCCTTGGTCTCCTGGAAAAGGGAGGTCTTGTTGGCGGAACCGCCCCCCTTGGCGATAAAGAGGAACTTGTAGTAATCGCCGTCAACCGCCTGAATATCTATCTGGGCCGGAAGGTTGGTGCCGGTGTTGATCTCTTCGTACATGTCAAGGGGGACAGTCTGGGAGTAGCGGAGGTTCTCCTCGGTATAGGTCTTGTAGACCCCTTTGGAGAGGAATTCCTCGTCCTTGCCGCCGGTCCAGATCTGCTGCCCCTTCTTGGCGACAATTGTCGCCGTGCCGGTGTCCTGGCAGAGCGGCAGCTCGAAGTTGGCTGAAATTTCGGCATTGCGCAAGAATGCCAAAGCAACACCCTTGTCATTCATTGACGCTTCAGGGTCGCGGAGAATCCTGGCAACAGATTCGTTATGTTCAGGGCGCAGGAGGAAAGAGACGTCCTTCATGGCTTCATTGGACAGAATTGCCAGGGCTTCCGGGCAGACGCGCACGACATCCTGGCCGGCAAACTGCTCGACGGTGACATACTTTTCCGAACCTTCGATCTTGCGGTACGCTGTCCGGTCTTTGCCGAGAGGGTAGGGATCCTGATAAACAAAAGGTTTCGTAGCCATACTCTGCATGCTCCTTTCCAATGGTGAGATTTTACAAGCGACGCTTGTGTGATTTTCTTAACGGTCGGTTGCGGAAATATATTGGAAAAAACTCAATTTGTCGAGCAGGAACTTGAAGATTCATAAACTTCTGCTACGATTATCATGTTTATGTAACGAGTCTAAATCGCTGGGTTTGTGGAGGTGCGCTATGAATATGCAGCAGATCAAAGCCATTGCCAAAGAGCGGGGCGTTAAAAGTAATAAGCTGCTCAAGGTCGAACTGGTACAGGCAATCCAGTGTGCTGAAGGGAACGAGCCGTGCTATGCAACCGGGAAAGCGGCGCACTGTGGCCAGGCGACATGCCTCTGGAAAGATGATTGCAATTAGCCGGGCAGTTGTTTATCCTGTCGCCGTCATCAGGTCAGATGGGGGTTATTTAATTGGCAGATATTTTTTCTCCGGCCGCGCTTCTCATTCTTATCCCGCTTGCTTTCGCTATTGCAGGGGGCTGGTTTGCTTACAGCCGCGGGCGAAATCCGCTGCTGTGGGGGTTCTTCTCGGCATTCTTTCCAATCTGCATCATGATCGTCTGGTTCGAAAAACCCCGGAAAGAGGTAAAGGGTCATTTCCGGCGCTGCAAGAGCTGCGGTGAATGGATAAAATGGCTGGAGAATCCTTGCCGGTACTGTAACAGTGAGCAATCTTCACCCTGAACTTGCGTCGGATTTTTTACCGGTAGCAGCGTACCTCGTAGCTTTCTGTGTTGTTCCATGCAGTCAGCACTTTCTGAGAAGCAAACGAAATCTTCCCGAGTGATTATTTTTTAAGCAGACACCCTTTCTGCTGACTAAAAAAAAAGCACACTCTTTTCGTGTTGCCGCGCTTCTGTATTGTAACTATCTGAAATAATGACAATTAATTTTGGTGCAACTTGGGCAGGCAAATTGCTAAGTCACGCCATAGAGTGGCACTGCTGCAAGCTGGTTCATTTTGACGCATTAATTCAAGCATACGGAGGTGGATGAATCGTGAAAAAGGTCGAAGCAATCATAAAGCCGTTCAAGCTGGACGAAGTCAAGGAGGCCCTGAACGAGATCGGCATTCAAGGGATTACCGTCTCCGAGGTCAAGGGCTTCGGGCGTCAGAAAGGGCATACCGAACTGTATCGTGGGGCAGAGTATGTAGTCGATTTCATCCCGAAAATCAAGATGGAGATCATTGTCTCTGATGACATTGTCTCCAGGGTGGTGGAAGCGATTGAACAGGCTGCCAAAACAGGTCGTATCGGTGACGGCAAGATATTTGTCACTCCGGTTGAGGAAGTTGTCCGGATCAGGACTGGTGAGCGCGGCGAGGATGCGCTCTGATACCATACAAACAAACGAAAGGAGATTTTAGATGACCCCGAAACAGGTAGTAGAGTTTGCCAAAGAGAACGGCGCGTTGATGGTTGATTACAAGTTCATGGACTTCATCGGTACCTGGCAGCATGTATCAGTGCCGATCACCGAATTTGATGAGGACACCTTCGAAGAGGGCCAGGGCTTTGACGGTTCCTCGATCCGCGGCTGGCAGCCGATTCACGCCTCCGACATGATCCTCCTTCCGGACCCGTCATCGGCAAAGATCGATCCTTTTGTCGCCGTACCGACTCTTTCGCTGATCTGCAACATCTTCGATCCGATCACCAAGGAAGACTACAGCCGCGACCCGCGCAATATTGCCCGGAAGGCTGAGGCGTACCTCAAGTCCACCGGCATCGGCGACACCGCATTCTTCGGTCCCGAGGCGGAGTTCTTCATCTTTGACGAAGTACGCTACGACTCCTCCGCCAATCAGGCTTTCTACTCGGTTGACTCGGTAGAGGGCGCCTGGAACACCGGCCGGGAAGAGTTCCCCAACCTCGGCTACAAACCGCGCCACAAGGAAGGCTACTTCCCCTGTTCACCGGTCGACTCACAGAATGACCTCCGCAACGAAATGGTCATGGAACTGCAGAAGGTCGGTATCCGCGTAGAGTGCCAGCATCATGAGGTTGCCACCGGCGGCCAGGCCGAAATCGACATGCGCTTCTCTTCTCTGGTTGACATGGCCGACCAGCTGCAGTGGTTCAAGTATGTTATCAAGAACGTTGCCTACCGCAACAACAAGACCGTAACCTTCATGCCGAAGCCGCTGTATGGCGACAACGGTTCCGGGATGCACTGCCACCAGTCGATCTGGAAAAACGGCCAGAACCTTTTTGCAGGCGACAAATACGGCGGGCTTTCCCAGATGGCTCTCTGGTACATCGGCGGCATCATCAAGCATGCCAAGGCTCTCTGCGCCATCACCAACCCGACAACCAACTCCTACAAGCGGCTTGTGCCGGGTTTCGAAGCTCCGGTCAACATGGCCTATTCAAGCCGTAACCGCTCTGCTGCTCTCCGTATCCCGATGATGTCTTCCAATCCGAAGGCCAAGCGGGTCGAGTACCGTACTCCGGATCCGTCCTGCAACGGCTACCTCGCCTTTGCCGCCATGCTGATGGCCGGTCTTGACGGCATCGAGAACAAGATCGATCCGGGCCAGCCGCTCGACAAGGATATCTACGGACTTTCTCCGGAGGAGCTCAAGCATATCCCGTCAGCCCCCGGGAGCCTCGACGAAGCGCTGAAGTGTCTTGAAGAAGATCATGAATTCCTGCTCAAGGGTGACGTTTTCACCTCTGACGT
>JAGFXN010000126.1 GCA_017861215.1 Deltaproteobacteria bacterium
CGTCCTGATGGATCCACCTTCCTTCTCGACGATTGCCAAAACCCGCTTCACCACCCGCGGCGGTACGGCAGACCTGGTCGCGGCGGCGGTGCAGATGCTTGACGACGGCGGTTTGTTGATCTGCTCATCCAATCATCAGAAAGTCGATGTTGCCGACTACCTGAAGGAGTTTCGGCGGGGCGCCCTGAAGGCCGGCAGTGTTCTGCAGGTGATCGCGCTCACCGGTCAGCCGGAGGATTTCCCCTATCCGGTCACTTTCCCCGAAGGGCGCTATCTAAAATATGTCGTCTGTGTCAAGACAACCGAATAAATGGGGATGCCGGGCAAATTGAACCTGGCTGAGGGCTAAGGGCCAAAGGCTCAGGGCAGTACTGTCTTCTGATTTTTACCTTTAGCCCTTAGCCTATAGCCAGACTTGCCGGTCTTCTGGCGAAGCCGGCAAAGGGGGCAGCCGTGGAAGAGAGGGTACGAGCCGAGATCAACAGCTTTGTGACCGGCAATCCCGCCAACAGGCTTGCCGGGGGTGAAGGACCATATTTTGACCAGCCGCTGATCGGTTTTGCCGGCATCGATGACCCGCTCTTCAGCGCCTACAAGGAGATCATCGGCGACTTTCACCTCACGCCGCGGGAGATTTTCTCGGCAGCGTTCGGCGCAGAGCCGGCCGGGGGAACGGTCATCTGCTGGATTCTGCCGATAGCGGTGGCGGCCAGGAAGAGCAACCGCGATCAGGCGGAGTATCCGTCACGCCAATGGTCGCTCACCCGTACCCATGGCGAGGCACTCAACGGCATGCTGCGCCGCCATCTGGTTGACTGGCTGACCGCAGAGGGCGCCAGGGCGCTGGCACCGCAGTATGCCGATACATGGCGCGAGCTGCCGGAAACCCCCAAAGGGAGAGCCTCCACCTGGTCGGAGCGCCATGCCGCCTATGCCGCCGGTCTCGGCACCTTCAGCCTCAACGACGGCCTGATCACGGCCAAAGGGATCGCCCATCGCTGCGGCAGTGTTGTCACCGATCTCGTGCTGCCGCCATCGCCAAGGAGCGACAGGGGCTATGCCGACAACTGCCTTTATTGCCGGGAAGGGAGCTGCGGCGCCTGCATCGGCCGCTGCCCGGTCGGCGCCATCTCTTTTGCCGGCCACGACAAGAACCGCTGCTGCGAATATGTCTACACCACTATTCCTGCTGCGGTAGCGGCCGAGTACGCTGTCACCGCCACCGGCTGCGGCCTCTGCCAGACACGGGTGCCGTGCGAAAGCGGCATCCCGCGGGGGCGCAGGTAGCCTTGCCCCCTCAAGACCGGCTGCTGCAGCTCTGCACATCGAGAGCCAACTTTCATCCGATTACCAGGAGCAGTTTTTGTCACTTTTGTCTTTACAGAACATAACCCTCTCATTTGGCGGTCCGCCGCTATTTGACAATCTCACGTTCCAGATAGAGCCCGGGGACCGGCTCTGCCTCATGGGGCGCAACGGCAGCGGCAAATCGACCCTGCTGAAGCTGCTTTCCGGGGAGCTTGCGCCGGATGCCGGGGAGATCCATCGCCAGCAGGGGGTGAAGATCGCCGCCCTGCCGCAGGAGGCGCCGCCGGATCTTGCGGGGAGCGTCTTTGACATTGTCGCCGCGGGTATGGGGGATGCGGCCAGGCTGCTTACCGAGTACCACCACCTGGTGCAGCGGCTCGCCGTCGAAGGGGGGGAGAAGCTGCTGGAAGAGCTGGAAAAGCTGCAGCATCGCCTTGAGGAGAGCGGCGGCTGGAGCCTGCACCAGGAGGTGGAGCGGCTGCTTGATCGGCTGTCGCTGGCGGCGGACGCGGAATTCACGACGCTCTCCGGCGGGACAAAGCGGCGGGTGCTGCTGGCCCGGGCGCTGATCTCTTCTCCCGACCTGCTGATTCTCGACGAGCCGACCAACCATCTCGACATCGACACCATCAAATGGCTGGAAGAGCTGCTGCAGAAAAGCGCCGCCACCCTGGTTTTCGTCACCCATGACCGGGCCTTTGCCCGGCGGCTGGCAAACCGGGTTGCCGAAATGGATCGCGGCAGGATTTACGCCTTTGCCTGCGGCTACGACCAGTTTGTCGAAAGGCGCGAAGCGCTGCTCGATGCCGAGATCACCCGCCAGGCGCTGTTCGACAAGAAGCTGGCAGCGGAGGAGGCCTGGGTCAGGCAGGGGATCAAGGCGCGCCGCACCAGGAACGAAGGGCGGGTGCGGGCGCTGAAGGCGCTGCGCGAAGAGTACCGGCAGCGGCGCGACCGGCAGGGGACGGCAGCGATGCAGCTGCAGGAGGCATCCCGCTCCGGGGCGCTGGTAGCAGAGCTGGAAAATGTCTCTTTCGGCTACGGCGACAGCGCCATTATCCGCGATTTCTCCACTACCGTAATGCGGGGCGACCGGATCGGCATCATCGGCGCCAACGGCTCCGGCAAGACGACCCTGTTGCGCTTGCTGCTCGGCGAGCTCTCTCCGGACAGCGGTGAGGTCAGGCTCGGCACCAGGCGTGAAGTGCTCTATTTCGACCAGCTCCGCGAGCAGCTCGATCTCACTGCCACCGTGCAGGAGACCGTCGGCGAGGGCAACGATACCGTGACGATCAACGGCAAACAGCGTCACGTCATCGGCTATCTGCAGGATTTTCTCTTTACCCCGGAGAGGGCACGGACGCCGGTACATATCCTTTCCGGCGGCGAACGGAACCGCCTGCTGCTGGCCAAGCTCTTTACCAAACCGGCCAACGTGCTGGTCATGGACGAACCGACCAATGATCTTGATGCCGAGACGCTGGAGCTGCTGGAGGACCTGCTGGGCGAGTATGACGGCACTCTGCTGCTGGTCAGCCATGACCGCGAATTTCTCAACAATGTCGTCTCCAGGACGATCGCTCTTGAGGGGGATGGCAGCGTCAGCGACAACGTCGGCGGTTATGACGACTGGCTCCGCTGTTCTGCCGGGCTCAAGGCGCTGCCGGTGGCGGCAAAGGCGGAGAAGGGGCGGGAGCGGAGCCGGCAGGAGAAGCCGCGGCCGCAGAAGCTGAGCTTCAAGGAAGAGCGCGAACTGGAGGTGCTCCCCACGCTGATCGCCGGGCTGGAGGCGGAACAGGCTCAGCTGCATGACCGTCTGGTCGATCCTGAGGTGTACCGGAGTGGCAAGGGGGCAGTGAACGCCATCAACGACCGGCTCGCCCTGCTGGAAAAAGAGCTGGAGACGCTCTATAGCCGCTGGGAAGAGCTGGAGAGCCTGAAACCCCTTTAAAAAGTCTGGCAAAAGTAACTAACCGCAAAGAGCGGGCGGTTCAGGGTTTTGATCCAGATATGGATTGCCATTGCTGAAGATTGAGCTTTAATTTGGAAACAGCCATGAAAAAAACTCTTGGCACTGCCGGCATACAAATTTCCCCGCTCGTTTTCGGTACCCTGCCGCTCGTCGTCGGCAAGCCGGTGATCGATGAAACAGCCGGTGTCAGCTGCGGCTGCTGCGGAGCGGAGTGCCCCGAGGTCATCATCAGGGTGGTGTGATGGTGAAACGTGAATATCCTTAAGGGCATAAAGGGTGAAAAGTGAAACGTGAAAATATAATAGTGGGAAAACTATGGAAAACAACTTGCTGTCACTCACATTTGACGATATTGCGTGTGCCCTGAAGCATCCCCGACCGGTGCTGCGGGATCTTCCCGGGCACCGGCGGGCGGCGGTTGCCCTGCTACTCGCCGCGGCAGAATCCGGCTACCAGATACTCTTCATCGAACGGGCCACCCATCCCGGCGACCCCTGGTCAGGAAATATCGCCTTCCCCGGCGGCAAGGTCGAGCCGGACGACAGAGACCCGCGCCATGCGGCAGAGCGCGAGACCATGGAGGAGCTTGCTATCGACCTCTCGCAGGCAAGCTACCTGGGAAGGCTGTCAGATTTTGATGGCGCGCACCTGCCGGTGATGCTTTCCTGCTTTGTGTACGGCGTGCCGCAGCCGCTCGGCTTCGAGGCGAACGATGAGGTGAAGGATGCCTTCTGGGTTCCTGTGGCCGAGCTTGTTGCTGCAGAGAGGCACGGCATGCACCAGTTCACTTTCTCGGGGGACATGTTTGAAAGCCCCTGCATACGGCTACCGGACCCGGACAAGCCGGTTCTCTGGGGACTGACCTACCGGATGGTGATGAGTTTTCTGCAAAGAACGCAAATGTCAACGGAGATAACGGAATGAGATCATTGCGCTGGCTGACTGTTGCGCTGCTGCTAATGGCAACCTTGCCGGTGCTAAGGAGTGTCAAATGAGACCGAGAAGGCCGGTAGCGGTCAAGCTCCCCAGCCAGGCCGAGGCTGACGCCAAAATCCGCGCCATGCGCCAGGGGATTGAAGACAATACGAATTACCGCCAGAAAGCGCTCCGCATTCACGGCCATATCTGCGCCCGCTGCGCCCGCGAATTCGACGAGTCGAACCTCCATCTGCTCACGGTCCACCACCGCGACGGCAACCATAACAATAATCCGCCTGACGGCAGCAACTGGGAGAACCTCTGCGATCACTGTCATGATGACGTGCATAGCCGGGGGGAACTGGGGGGGTATCTGAGCGGGACAGGAAAACGCTGATGTGCCGCCTCACCCTCGGCAAAGTCGGATATATGATTATGGTGACTGGCTGAGCAGGCAATAAAGGGTGTTGAGGAGAATATGAGCGAGAAGAGATCAAGGGAAGAGCTTGCCCTGCAGGTTGCGGAAGCCGAGTGGCAGTGGCTGAAACCGCATCTGGAGAGGGGGTCGTTGATAACGGTTGCCGCTGCACTCGACCTGGCGGAGGCCGGCGAGCGGATTGCGGCTGACGATGTGCAGCAGGTAGGTGAGTGGATCAGCAGCAGCAGGATAGGCAAACCGACGCCGGCAGAGATTGCTGTCTGGGACAGTGCGCCGGCGAGGAAATTCCTGATGCTGGTGGTCAGTCCTTATGTGCTGATCCAGGACATAGGGACGATGAATTGAGGAATAGGCCAAGGGCTAAGGGCTAAGGGAATTGAATATCCTTTAGCCGTTCGCCCTTAGCCAGCTGCATCATAAGATATGCCCTGTTCAACGGTTCGCGGGCAACTAGCAGACACCTTTTATGGAGGGATAACCCATGAGCGATAACAAGGATCTCAAGCTTGCCTGCAGCAGCTGCAATGTGGTCTGGCAGAAAAACGGCACCACCAACTGCTGGAGCGGCGACCCGGCCACTGCGCCACCTCGCCCCGGCTACTGCCCGACCAACAGCGGTGCCGATATTATCGATGCCTCGTTTGCCGAGTACAACAGCGATAGCGAAGATGCCTTGCTTGCCAGGGCTGCGGCCAGGGTCG
>JAGFXN010000127.1 GCA_017861215.1 Deltaproteobacteria bacterium
GCGATCTCGCCATCGACAGCAGTAGAGTCCTCTCGGCACCAGTGCACCCAGCCAGCTTCTGCAAGGATATTCCGGGACAAAAATCTACTTTCTATCGATGCTGAGATCAATTGGGGGTAGGCAATGAGAATTTATTCAGTTAGTATGCAGCCGTTACCATGACCCGGCCCGGATTCAAAAAAGCGTCTGCGGGGATGTTGTGGCAATAGTTGTCACCACCTTCGCTACCTGACAAAGAAACGACGCGCCCTGCGACTGCTTTCTGAAGTATCTTTTGAGGCGGAATCAGATGAAACTCCTCGACCATCCGTTGCTTTCCAGTCGTTATTTCTACCCCTGGCCGAACCGTTTTGCCGACCCCTTCTTCGTCGAGGGTGCCGGCTTCAGACTCGGCTGCCGTTACCTGAAAGTAGCCGATGAACTTCCCACCATTATTCACTTCCACGGCAACGGTGAGAGCGTCGTCGATTATCTGGGGGATTTCGAGCAGCGCATCGCCGGTCTCGGGGCCAACCTGCTGCTGGCCGAGTACCGCGGCTACGGCATGTCCAGCGGGGAGCCGGCGCTGGCCGCCATGCTGGACGACGTGGCGCTGGTTGTCACGGCTTCCGGAGTGCCCCAGGAGAGGATCATCTTCTTCGGACGCTCCCTTGGGTCACTCTACGCAGTACATGGTGCCGCCCTCTACCCCGGTTCGGCCGGGCTGATCATCGAGAGCGGCCTGGCCGACCCTTTGGAAAGGATTCTGGTGCGCGTCGAGCCGCGCCAGCTTGGCGCATCGCTGGCTGAATTGCAGTCTGCGGTTGAGCACAGCCTCAATCAACGGAAAAAGATCGCCTCCTTTCGGGGACGTGTCCTGGTGATGCACGCCTGCAACGACGATCTAGTGGCGGCAAGCCACGCGGAGCGCCTCCATGCCTGGGCCAGCGACCCCAAAGAGCTACTGATCTTCGAACGGGGAGATCACAACACTATTCTGCCGGCCAATGAAGAGGCTTATTTTGCAGCCGTGGGGAATTTTATCCGCCGGATTGTTCTGCTGCCGTAATTGAAATCCCGGGGACAACAAGGGTTTTCCATGACTGCGGTCAAGCGGACGGGTAGGCAGCAAAATGCCTGTGCAGTGAGGATGCAGCCACTATTATGACCAAGCCCAGATTCAAAAAAGATCACATTATCACTTCGGTGGTGGCAATCATTGTCAACAGCGACGGTGAGGTGCTGCTGACAAAGCGGAATGTTCCCCCGTTTCAGGGTGAATGGGTCATGCCCGGCGGCAAGATCGACCTGGGAGAGCCGATCATCAAGGCTCTGCAGCGCGAAGTCATGGAAGAAGTCGGACTGGAAGTGGCCGTGGAGGAGATGGTGGACGTCTTCGAGCATGTCACCCCCGGCGCGGACAACTATCACTTCGTCATCCTCTACTACCGCTGCCGCCCCCTCTCCTGCGACATCGACCACAACCGCCATGAGGTTGCCGAAGCGCGCTGGGTGCCGGAGCAGGAGCTGCCGAACTATTCCATGCCCGACGGCACCCGCTTCATCCTCGGGAAGTTATTCCCCGGCCACCGGCGACACGACGACGGTTTGCCGCTATGATCCGGATCATCGATAAAAAAGTGAATCTCGATTTCCCCCTCGGCCATCACCTGCACTGTCTGATCGCCCAGATCCCCAACCGCCTGCGGAAAACCGGCCACGGCTACATCATCTCCGATCCGGCAGAGAAGTGGCAACAGGTGCAGACAATTCTCGACCTGGTTGCCGCCGGCGAGGGGAACCTGAAAAAACTCCATTTTCTGCTGCTGCCGGAGACAGCCGTCCCCCTGGCACGGTTCGACGCCATGCTGTTGTGCATCGAACAGGACTTCCGCCCCAATTCCGTGGTCATGTTCGGCATGGAACATATCCCCCTGCGCCGCTACCGGGAGATTCTGGAACGTTTCCGGCAAGACAATGCCGAGGCGCTCGAACTGGTTGACCGGGACATTGCTGACGGCGATGTACTGGAGATGCCGGTCAACTGGTGCTGTATAGTCATCAAGGAGGCATCGGGCCAGCTGCGGGTCTTTCTGGAGGCCAAAAGCCACCCCTTCCACGGGGAGGAGTTTATGGACAAGGGCCACGACCTGTACCGCGGCCGGCACTTTTATCTGCTCCGCTCCAGGCCCTCCTGCTTCAACTTCATGGCAATCATCTGTCTGGACTACCTCTACCGGGACCTCTATGCTTCCAACATCAAGCAGATCATCGACCATGCCAACCGCTTGTATTTCACTACCCGGCAGGGTCTGGACGCGCTGTTCGTCATCCAGTGCAATCCCAAGCCGGAGCATGCCAGCTACCGGGAGGTGGTGAGCGGTTTTTACGGCGAATTCCTGGAGGATGCTCCCGGAGTGCGGGAGACGGTTACGGTCTTTGGCAACGCCTCCGACGAAACCGCCATCGAGGGGGCCGTCAGTGCCGGGCTTCACGGTCACTCCTCTGTTGTCATCAACCGCCACCACAAGCTGGGGAAGGTTCAGCAACAGGAGTTCTCAACCGATGATTTCGACGGCGCGCCGGTCTGCCGTCTCCGGTTTGGCCCGGGGACACGGCTCTACTACTTCAATCTGCCGCTCCATCACGAGCTGGACCCCCGCTCCAGCCGGGTGCCCCTCAAGGTGCACAGTGTGATGGAGTGGAGCGGTACCGGCTGGGTCAGGTCTGCCGCGGTGTAAACGGCGCAAAAACGGCTTGCTGCCGGTGTCGCCGGCCGGAGCGGCGGGGATGGAAGCGCTTTGCACAACCATGGGTTTGCCGGAGACGGGGAAGTTCCGGGAAGGCAGGCCGTAAAAATGCCATTATCTCCCCGCTGTCCCCCGGAGAAAAAAATTTTGCGGGGGAGGATGAAATTTCCCCCGGCGATGATTATATTACCTCAGCAATCTGATTTGAAGGAGGCATTATGAAACGATTTCTACTACTGATCCTGTCACTGCTAAGCTTCAGCCTGCTCGGCGGCTGCGGGTACAACACCATGCAGGCTGCCGAGGAAGCCGTCTTCGCGGCATGGGGTGATGTCGAGGCGTCCTACCAGCGGCGGACCGACCTCATCCCCAACCTGGTAGAGGTGGTCAAGGGGTACGCGAAGCACGAAGCTGACACTCTGCAGGCGGTCACGGAAGCGCGCGCCAAGGTCGGTTCGCTGCAGGCAAGCAAGCAGTTGGTCAATGACCCGCAGGCCTTTGCCAGGTTCCAGCAGTCCCAGGGAGAGTTGTCCGGGGCGCTGTCCCGTCTCATGGTGGTGGTGGAACGCTATCCGGACCTCAAGGCCAACCAGAATTTCCTCGACCTGCAGAACCAGCTGGAGGGGACGGAAAACCGGATCAATGTCGCCCGGGTCCGCTACAACAAAGCTGTCCAGGATTTCAACACCAGCATCAGAACCTTTCCGAACAGCTTGACCAACTCGCTGTTGCTGCACCTTTCCCGGAAAGAGCCGTTCAAGGCTGAAGAAGGCGCCAAAACAGCGCCGAAGGTGAAGTTCTAGAACACGGCAACCGCTTTCCTTTCGCAGGCCGGGGTGAGGTACAAACCCCACCGGAGTTAGTGATGCTATCGTTGCATTGGCGGAGTGCACACACTATTACCGTTCACTCCAGGGAACCAGGTTGATGGGCGCAGCTTTCTCCTTCATAACGGCATTGGCTACAGCATGAGATATCTCGCTATCCTGCTCCTCTGGCTTTCCCTTGCCATCCCGGTGGCGGCGCTCGATCTGCCGGCGCTGCGCGGCCATGTCAACGACTATGCCGGCATGCTCTCCCCGGAGAGGGCGGCCGCGCTGGAGCAGCAGCTGCGCAGCTTTGAACTGAGCGACTCCACCCAGATAGTTGTCCTGACAGTGCCGACCCTTGGCGGCGAGAATCTTGAAGAGTTCTCCATCAAGGTGGCCGAGTCCTGGAAAATCGGCCAAAAAGGGGTTGACAACGGGGTCATCCTCCTGGTCGCCAGGTCGGAACGCAAGGTCCGGATCGAGGTCGGGCGCGGGCTTGAAGGCAAACTGACCGATCTTGTGTCCGGGCGGATCATCCGTGCCGACATTGCGCCGCAGTTCAAGACCGGCAATTTTGACGGCGGCATTACCGCTGGGGTCAATGCTCTCATGGCCGTGGTCAAGGGGGAGTACTCGGCCCCCGCCCGTGATCTGCACCAGGGCAGAAAAGGTGCGCCGCCCCTCCTGACGCTGCTTTTCTTTCTGGCCGTTGCCGCTGTTTTCGCCGGCTCCTTCTCCCGCTATTTCGCCGGCACCGTTGCCGCTGCCGGTCTGCCGATGATCGCCTGGCTGACCGTTCCGGGTCTGGCAGTCGCCATTCTTGCCGGGCTGGCAGTCGTCGGCTTTTTCCTCGGCCTTTTGCTGGCGTTCCTGTTCGGTGGCGGTGGTGGCGGGGGCGGCCACTTCGGCGGCGGTTTTCTAGGCGGCGGCTTTTATGGCGGCGATAGCGGTGGCGGCGATTTCGGGGGGTTTTCCGGCGGGGGAGGCGACTTCGGCGGCGGCGGCGCTTCGGGTGACTGGTGAAAATGGTACATGGTGAACTATGAAAAAAGTGGCAGCTGAAGATTTTTTCACGCCGGCAGAACGGGAGCGGATCCGCCTGGCTGTTGCGGCGGCTGAAAAAGCAACGTCCGGAGAGATCGCCACCATGGTGGTGGCGCGCAGTGACAGCTATCGGGAAGCAATAACCCTCGCGGCGGTACTCGGCGCCGCAGTGACGGCGCTGCTGGTTGCCGTTGTCAGCCAGCACATTACTATCTGGTCCTACCTCCCCCTGACCATCATCCTCTATTTCCCGTTTTTTTTGCTCGTCAGACGGACTCCTGCTCTGCAGCGGCCGTTCATTGCCGGCAGCCGTCTCAGTGAGGCGGTCAGGGAGCGGGCAGTGCGGGCGTTTTATGAAAAAGGCCTGTACCGCACCCGACACGAAACCGGCATTCTGGTCTTCATCTCCATCTTCGAACACAAGGTCTGGATCCTCGGTGATCGCGGCATCAACGCCCGCATCCCTGCAGAATCATGGCAGCAGCTGGTGCAGTCACTTACCGCCGGCATCAGGGAGGGGCAGGCCTGCGAAGCTCTCTGCAGAGTCATCGGCCGCTGCGGAGAAGAGCTGGCGCGCCATTTCCCGAGGGAAAGTGACGACAGCAATGAGTTGAAGGATGAAATCCTGGTTGAAAGGGTGGTGGAGTAACCTTACCGCAGGCGATGCAATTCAGGTGATGTCTACTTGCTGATTTCCCTTTGACAA
>JAGFXN010000128.1 GCA_017861215.1 Deltaproteobacteria bacterium
GCCGCATGAGCCGGTCTTGTGCGAGGGTGTACAGCAAGGGGCCGATAACAATCAGCAGCAGCGGCAAAGCTATTTTGAAGATTTCCTTCGCCAGGAAATGTGCCGGCGTCATGGAGTTGATAAGGAGAGCGATGACTGCTGCTGCCAGCAGTATGGCCGGGACCACAACCAGCAGCGTTATGCCGGGCCTTTTCTTCCAGATGCTCTGGTCTTTCTGTGGTCGTCCCGTTGTCAATGGTGCCGTGCCTTTCTAGTTGACGTCATGAAGATAGTGGTGACCTTCTCGTTGCAGCGTGCCGCTTCAGGATTCCGCCTACTTCAAAGCCATCCATTTCCGGCAGGCCCGTATCGAGAAGTATCAGGTCTGGATGGCATGTCTGTGCGGCTGCGAGCCCGGCAAAATTATTGCTGCACGAATATAGCTAATTGTGCACGGTTCAACAAGTGTTGAATGGAACATCGGCTTGATTTAGGGCTGTTAAGATGCTATAAGGTTTCAGTTTTTGCCGCAGGCAAATTCATCTACCCAAAGGAGTGCACTCATGTCTTATGCCGCAGATTTCGACAAGGCGCTGCAGGTTGGCCGTCCCCCCAATATCAGGAAGCTTTTCCCGAACTCCAGGGCGCTGCTTGTCAGCGGCAAGGTGGTTGACCGGGCGATGAGCGCCAAAGGGAAAGCCATTGCCATGGCTGCCAACGGCCGCAGCTATTTCGTTATCAGAGGGGTTCTGCAGGCTGCCCAGCGGGCGAACTGCCCGGTAATCATTGAAATCGCCAAGTCGGAAGGTGGTCAGAAGGCCTACTGCGCAGTCAACTACTGGAACATGGCACGCATTGTCGATGCGCTCTGCAATGAGCTTGCCATCACCGTGCCGGTGGCTATTCATGCCGATCATTACGGCATCAAGAACGACCAGGATCTCGAAGCTGCCAGGATCGAAATTCCGACGATGTTCGAGGCCGGGATAACCTCGATTGCCATTGATGCCTCCCATCTGCCGGACGACAAAAATCTGCTGGCCAATCTGGCTATCAATAAATGCATTCCGAAGTGGGCGGGACTGGAGACCGAGGTCGGCGAGATCAAGGGTAACCAGGGTCTCTCCACCGTTGCCGAAGCCAAATTCCTCATCCAGGGGCTGAATGCTCATGAAATCTTCCCGGACTGGATTGCTCTCAACAACGGCACCACCCACGGCCTGGAAGCTTCCGATGCCGGTATCCAGGTCGGGCTCACCGCCGAGATCCATCACGCGCTTGCTCCCTACCGGATCAACGGCGCCCAGCACGGCACTTCCGGCAACAGCTCCGAGCGGCTGCGCGAGATTGCCAACCAGACCAAAACCACCAAGGCCAATGTGGCCACCGCCCTGCAGATGATCTCCTGGGGGCTGGAAGTGAACGACTACGGCAATGCCCAACTCGATGCCGACGGCAACTTCATCAAGGTGAAGGGTGAAGGGATGGCCGAAGAGCTCTGGCTGGAGATGGTTGCCTATGCCAACGATAAAGGGTGGAAAAAAGGCGATTACAAGAGCCTCAACCTGCCGTTTGAAAACAGGCTGCTTGCCCAGCCGCGGGAGATCCGCGAGCGGATGGCCAGGCGGGTCGAGGATTTTGCCTACAAGATGTTTGCCGATGTCTTCAACGCGACCGATACAGCACCGCTGGCAGTAGCGGCGCTACTCGCGGCAGGCTCGTATGATCTCGGCGCCAAGGGGAGCCTGATCGAGGATCCGGCACACTGGAGCGAGGCACAGATCATCGAGAGGGCAAAGTCAATAGGCGGCGACAAGGGACCGGCGGGCAATTTCGACGACTAGACGTTTCCGGGGCAATCAGCCGTAAAAAAGCATGTGAAACAGAGAGGCACAAGTTCACAGAGTTCTTTTCTAACTATTGCTTCGGTGAATAAACATATAAATGGTAGGGGCTCGGCATGCCGCGCCCAATCTGGGGCGGGGGAACCCCGCCCCTACAGCAGGGTTTGAATGTTTAATCGCCGGAGCAATAGAATCAGAGAGACACATCTTTTGCTTGAATGATGTCGGCTCACCAGGAAGGTGACAAGCACTATTGCTTTTTCTGCAAAGACTCCTCGGTATTCTCGCTTGAAAGCGCCTGCCATTGGCCAGTGCGCGGTGTTTCGTGAGCTGCTGTTTTTTGATGGTAGCCGTAGACGATGAAAGGGGCTTTGCGCCCTTTTTTTTTCGCGTTGCGATGGAAATCTATGGTACTATCACGCCAGTTTTCCGACTGGACATTCCAATGGTAATTCAGAAATCAATCGAGGTGCTACAATGGTAAGGAAACTATCGATTCTGGGCTGTCTGCTGCTGGCTTCATCAATGCTGACAATCCTCTTCATGACTGCCGAGGCCGACGCCCGGGCCGGCGGCGGCCGTTCCATGGGCAGCCGCGGTACCCGCAGCTACTCGCAGCCGGCCGCGCCGTCAACTGCGCCAAGCCCCTATCGTGCCGCTCCGCAGCAGGCAACTCCGGCAAGCCCGTCGCCGTTCCAGCAGCCGCAGCCCGCCGGCGGCGGTTTTCTGCGCAGCATGGCAGGCGGTCTGGTCGGCGGCATGCTCGGCGGCATGCTCTTCAGAAGCATGGGCTTCGGCGCCGGCGGCGGCATGGGCGGCGGTGGCATGGGGCTGTTCGACATCCTGCTGATCGCCGGCATCGGCTACCTTATTTACCGCTTCATCAAGTCAAGGCGTCAGGCTGCCCAGCAGGGGGGCGAGTATGCCAGCTACTCATCACTGCCCAATACTGCCTACGAAGTACCGCCGCAGAACAGCATCGCGTCAACACAGGATGACCTGGCGGTCGGGCTGTCCCATATCCGCCAGATGGATGCCGGCTTTGACGAGAATCGTTTCAGCGATCAGGTGATGGATATCTTCTTCAAGATTCAGGGAGCCTGGATGAACCGTGATCTCTCGCCGGTGGCATCATTGCTGAACGATGATATGCGCCGTGTTTTCCAGGATGACATCGACAGCCTCCTGCGTGAGAAGAAGGTGAACCGGCTGGAGAATATTGCGGTGCGGAATGTAGAGATCTGCGAAGCCTGGCAGGAGCAGGGCCAGGATTACATCACCGCCCTGATCTATGCCAATCTGCTTGACTACACCACCGACGATGCCAGCGGCCAGGTTGTCTCCGGCAGCAAAACCGACCCGGTAAAGTTTGAAGAGTTCTGGACCTTTACCCGCCCGGTGGGGAGCGGCGGCTGGAAGCTGAGCGCCATCAACCAGAAATAGCTGCTTGACTGTTGCAACGGCTGCTGATTGTCGATCTGAACTTGCAAATTGTTACCGTTTGTGAATAGTATTGAAAACTCACGGCATGTGCAATTTATTGGGGTGGTGATCTGCCATGTTTGTCAAAGGTTTTTTGTTTGCAGTTATTCAGGCAGTACTCCTTATCTGGGCTGCGCCTCTCCTGGCCCAATCATGTGGCGCGGGCACCTGTCATAAGAAGCTGATTGTGCAAAAGATGCCCCACCAGCCGGTCAAGGATATGGAGTGCTTTTCCTGCCACAAGCAGGTTGAGCTGAATCATCCGCTCGGTAAAGGCAAAGGTGCTTTTGAATTTACGGCAACCGGCTCAAAGTTGTGTTTCCAGTGCCATACCCCCATGGGAAAGGGGAAAAATGTTCATGAACCGGTGAAAAGCGGCGAGTGCATTGCATGTCACAAGGTTCATGGCGCGGCCGATCGTTACCTGCTCGATAATAGGGAAGATTTGACGCTTGTCTGCACGAAGTGCCACGACAGCGCGTCATTCACGCAGAAGTTCATGCATGGTCCGGTTGCAGTCGGTGGCTGTACCAAGTGCCATGACCCCCACGAGGGTCCCGAAAAATATTTCATCAAGGGTTCATCCGTCCGCAACCTTTGCCTTTCCTGCCATACCGATATGTCCAGTGCGCTTCAAACCGAGCCGGTTGTGCACAAGCCGGTGCAGAGCGGCAACTGCACCCTCTGCCATACCCCTCATGGCGGAGCCTTCAAGGGCCTTCTCAAGAAAAAAATCCCTGATGTCTGTATTGAGTGTCACCCGAAAATCGGCACTCGATTGTCCGGCCTGAAGTTTCCCCACAAGCCACTGCAGACGGAGGGGGGGTGCAGCAACTGTCACTCGCCCCACACCGCCAAGGGGAAAGGACTTCTGCAGGGTGACGAGAAAACGGTCTGTTTAAGCTGCCACGGTAGGGACGACCTGGGTAAGCCGCCGCTGACAAACATGAAAAAAGCGCTCGAGGGGAAAAAGTATCTGCATGGCCCGCTGCTCAAGGGCGAGTGTAAAGGCTGTCATGACCCCCATGGTTCGAATTACTTCCGGATGCTGACCGGCAACTATCCTGAAACTTTTTATTTCGCCTACAAGGAAGGGAGCTACGATTTCTGCCTGAAATGTCACGAGAAGAATCTGCTCCGTTTCGCGGAGACGACCATATACACCAGATTCCGGAACGGCAACCGGAATCTGCATTATGTCCATGTGGTGAATCGCAAGGGGCGCACCTGCCGTGTCTGCCACGAACCGCATGCCGGCAACGAGGTGAAGCTGATCAGCAAGGAAGGGGTCAAGTTCGGCGTATGGAAGGTCCCGATCAACTTCACTATGAATCAGAGCGGCGGAAGCTGCGCACCGGGGTGTCATCGCGCGTTCAAATATGACCGCGACAAGCCCGAATCGTACCGCTAGCGAAACTTGTCCGGCTTCGGTCGTGGCGATTTTTGGTCATTGAAGGTCAGCCTGGAAGGCAATGGTTTGTACTGGCAGCAATCAGCCGTACTGCAGCAGCGCAAACAGTGATGTTTGCGCAAAAGGAGAAACTAATGTTCAGATTCGCAATTCAGCTGTTAACCCGCAACAACTCCAGAATCGCCGGGCTGCTGCTGGCGCTCCTGCTTTCAGGGTGTGCCGGTTCGCAGGTAAAGACCGGCCCGATCTTTTTCCCGCCCGCGCCGAATCCTCCCAGGATTCAGTATCTCATGGGCATCTCCGATTCATCCGACATCGAAGGGAAGAAGAGCAGCTTTTCCTTGATCCTGACCGGCAGGGAGAGTACCGAACTGACGCGGCGCATTTCCAAGCCCTATGGGATCACCAGCCACAAGGGCAAGATCTACGTCTGCGACATCGGCGTCGGCAATGTCATCATTATCGATCCTGCGCTCAAGACCTTCGAATATCTGAAGGGTAATGTCAACATCGGAAAACTGAAATGTGCTGGTAGACGAGGATTCGCTCTATGTTCTCGATATCCAGAAGAAAAATAACGAGATCAAGGTCTTCGACCTGAGGAGCGGCGCACTGAAGGGGAGCTTCGGCAAAGCTGTCGAGGGGGGCGAAGGGCTGGCGATCCCGACGAATTTCACCATGGACGACAAGGGCTTTATCTATACGACGAACGCCGGCACCGGTAGAATCATCAAGCTGGACAAGGATGGACACATTCTCTTCGCTTTCGGGGAGTTTGGCGATATCGTCGGGAAATTTTCGCGGCCCAAGGGAGTAGCGGTGGATCACGAGGGGCGCATCTACGTCGTCGACAGCGGCAGTCAGAACGTGCAGATTTTCACTGACAAGGGGCGCATTATCGCCTTCTTCGGCGATCCCGGCCTGGTAAAAGGCTCTCTCAACCTTCCTGCCAGCATAACGGTAACCAAGGATAACCTGGAGTATTTTCAGACCTTTGCCGCCCCCGGATTCATTCTGGAAGCAGCTATCCTCGTGACCAACCAGTACGGTGAGGACAAGATCTCCGTCTACGGATTGGGGCAGATGCAGGGGAAAGAAGGCGGCTCGGCAACCGGCAAACAGCCGGTCCCGGATGGAAAGAAGAGCGAGGGTGACAAGCCTGAACCGGCGAAAGACGGGAAATAGCATGCAAACAGTACTGCGAGGGGACGGGTCGGCATGATAATGAAAAAAGTGATCGTTACCTGCTTGCTTTTCGTGATGACCTGTTTCGTGGCCGGGTGTGACCCGATTAACAGGCACGTGGTGCTCTCGACAATCTTTGACGGGGTACCATCCATGCCGCCTCCCGAACAGATTTGCACTGAGTATGCAGAGAAACGGGTTGAGGAAACCAGGCAGGAAATGGCGCTGGAAAAATCGGCCAGGGATGCAGTCACCAAACAAGCTTCCCAACACCTCCCGTATCTTGAAAAGAATTGTAGCGACTGCCATGATAAAACAAAAAAGGGAGGCCTCGTCGCGCCGCGCAATGAATTGTGTTTCGTCTGTCACACAGATTTCGTGAAAGGAGCGTATGTCCATGGCCCGGTCGCGGTAGGCGATTGTTATGCCTGCCATCTGCCGCACAACTCCGCTTTCCCCAGCCTGCTGAAAACCGAGGCCGGTGCCGTCTGCGCCACCTGCCACCGTGAAAAACGGGCAGCCTCCTCCTTGCATGACAAGGCGGCCGCGAAACAGCTGGGGTGTTTGGATTGCCACGATCCGCATTTCAGCAATGCGCCGTTTTTCCTCAGATAATCAGGCACCGGGATGGGGATGAAGCCACTAATTATTTTCTTATTGCTGCTCCCTCTCTTCTCCTCCCTCAGCGGTGAGGCCATGGCGGCCCCTCCCAGCGCGTTATTGCTGCTGGGTGATTTCAGCCAGAAAGTCGATCTGGAGTACCGCTACAGCGGCTATACGTCAGATTCCGGGGGGAGTACCTCGTCCCATAACCAGAATTATTTTCGGGAGGAGTACAATTTTCAGATTCCGTATGCAGTATTCAACCCCCGCATCTGGCGCGGCACCCTGGGCTTCGGCGTCAGGCTGGAGCAGGATTCCACTACTGCATCCCCGGGGACTTCGACCAGCTCTTCAGGAACCGGATTCAAGTATAACTTTACGGGATCTGTGCTGGAACGGTCGTTTTTCCCGCTCAGTTTTTTCAGCCGGTCCGAGCAGACCCATGCCCA
>JAGFXN010000129.1 GCA_017861215.1 Deltaproteobacteria bacterium
CCTGTTTTATGCTTAAGATACATTAAATTAACCTATTGCTGTTTCCGAAGAGGTAAACTCAGGGTAACCTGGGGGCACAAAGCCGCGGATCCTGAAGAAGCTCTTTAATCAGGATAGCCGGGCTGGCGAGAAACAGTTCCTCTAGTGCTTAAATGTGCGCTGCGGACTGTTTCTTTTTTTTTATGGAGTTCTGGGTAAAAAGCACGATAATAAAAATACATTATGATACTGCAGCAGGAAAGGAGTACGCAATGAAATCCAAACTTCGCTTCGCAATTCTGTGTTTGGTTATTTCCCTTGGAATGAGCAATATACGTTTAGCAGCGGTAAACGGTTCACTCATTGTTCAGGAGGCTCTGCCAGCAGCTGTTAGTGGGTTTGATCGCACGGCGCTAGGGGCTGGATTATGAGCCACGGGATTTCATCACTATTGAAACGCGCTGTTCTGCTGACAGGAATGGTAACACTCCTTGCCCAGGGGGAGGTCTTTGCGGAGCGGCAGGGCGACAGTGTCACTCCGTCGCTACAATCCCCGGCAGGGCAGGCAAACGTATCGTCGCTTAGCCTCAGGCTTCAGGCAGTCAAGAAGGATCTTGAGATTTATCTGACCTTTGCCGAACATTTTAACAATAGCGGCGAAACAAAAACAGTGGCGCAACTTCAGGCACCGCTAAGCGATTACCTGACAAGGCATGTCAACAATCTTCTGACTCAGGCCGCTGAATCTTCAAATGTTGAAGCAATCCGACTGGCGGCAGAGATCATGTACATAAAAACATGTCTCTTGATGGCCCTTAACCAGAGTGAGGAGGCCAGGGCTGTGATTGACGATATGAAGAAGGTCCTTGCGTCCTATCAGAAAATAACGGTCCAGATTCCTGGCAAGACAACCACTCTGGACGAGGCTATCCTCCAGCTAGACAATGAACTGACAAAAACCACAGCCAGATAAAAATAAATAGCGAGGGTCCTTTACCATGGAGTTTTTTGGACTGTTCACCATCAACCCTGAAAGTTTTAACGTCTGGTCATTGAGAATATCCATGACCCTGACCACCACCATCTTCATCCTCGGCTGTTCCTTGGCCATCCGGGCCTTCCTGCATGCCAGAGGAGCCGATCCCGACCATCTCGACAGCATTAAAGACAAGGAAGCTTCACCGAAAGACTCCCTGTCGGAAAGCGTCGCCAAAATCCTCTGGTCCACGAGGCAGAACGAGGCAACGGCCGGCTATGTGGCTCCGAAGGAATTTCTGCGCGACGCCACGCGCCAGGTTGCGGAAAACAGTTTTGAAGGAAGATACGTCATCACTATCTACAAGTGCGCCAACATTCTGCCGCCGATCGGTTTATGGGGCACGGTGGCAGGTATGATCGTCATCTTCCTCTATACCGGAGATCCCGGCAATGCCCTGAACAAGGGGGCCATCGGAACCAAGCTCTGGTCAACGTTTCTTGCTCTTCTCTATTACGTTTCTCTCGAGGCAATCTGCCTGTTCCTGGGCATGAGAGCGAGGAAGTGCATCAACCTTGGCCTGCAAGTGAAGGTCTGACCCGAGGGGGCGCCATACAATGGGCACGAAACAAGTCGCACGGCATACCTGGCTGTTTTCCTTTACCGACATCGCCTTTCTGCTTCTGCTGGTGTATACCCAGCTGGCACGCATGAGCTCTTCCGATATCCCGGTGGCGGAGATGCGTCTGCCGGCGCCGGTGGTGGCAAAGAGTCCCGAACTGACTCTCCTGAAATCAAACCAGGACTACCGCCAACTGCTTGTGGAAAAACATTCCGACAAACCGTACCGCCTGGTGCGCGTCATCGGCGGAAACGAGGCTGCGCGCAGCGAGCCCATGACTTTCGAAGAACTTAGCGCCACCCTGCAGGTGCTCCGCAGCGAGAAGAAGAACCCGCCCCGGCCGGTGGTGGTGCCGCTCCCCGAATCATTCAGCAGCGACCTGCTCCAGGCGGCGGCAGTGGTGGGCAAGTACTGGAGTCAGCCGGGTACCGCGGTGGTCCACATGGAACGTAACGAAGGAAAGCCATGAGTCGTCTGATGCGCAGGGCCTATGGACACGGTGGAACGCGGCTGGAGCACATCATCGTCTGTGCCTCTCCCATGCAATCCCCACCCACGCCGCTTTGGCAAAAACTGCCGGTGGTGCTGCTCCTGCTTGCCATACCGGTTCTTGTCAGCCGCTATGCCGTACCCACGGCCCCCTTGCTCACGAGAACCGTTATCGACATCAGTAAACTGACGGTCAAGCCTCCCCCCCCTCCACCCAAGCCGGTTGTACCCGAACCTGAACGGATTCGCCCGATCGAGCGCCCGGTGGAACCCCCACCGAAACCGGAAACAATTACGGAACAGACTGCTCCAAAAACAGTGGAGCGCAGGACAGTACTGCCTGCACCGCTTGAGGTGAGCCGCCCCTCCATAGTGCGGTCATCCCCAGCGAAGAGTACCGTCGAAAGCAACGTTCAGCCCCGCGTGGTACGCGAACGCCGACAGGTTGATCTGCCAGGCGGAACAAGCGCCGCAACCCGCCTCAGAAGGGAGACGGTAGCGGGTGAAGCACCGTCGGACAAAACCACCATATCCCGGGTACGAGGTGTGACCGCCCTGGAATCATCGCAATCCAGCGAACGGGTTGCGGTCCTGCGCCGCACAACCCCGGCCGGTGAGCTTTCCGCGGGCGCCAGCGGAAACGGGTTAGCGAAACGACCTGCTGCCGTTCGAAGCGGTCGTGCCTCCGCTTTACTGGCAGAAGATGTACCACGCGTAACCACCGCAAGGGAGAGAACTAAAATCACCGGCAGTGGTGGGGGAGGCGATGGGGAGTCGCCGGCATCCGTAGGCCTGGCCCGCGGCGTGTCGCTCATGAGCCTGGAAATCTGTGCCAGCTCCCGACAGCAGGAGGAAGCCATCAAGGCAGTGTTAAGTGTTATTGGCTCACGCCAAAACTGCAGGGACGAAAAGGGGGAATTCCAATTCAAGGGAACGAAGCGGGTCTCATCCTTCAATATCATGATATTCCCTTCCCAAGGACGAAAGCCATCTCATCGATGCGAGGAACTGGAAAATGCCTATACGTGTCTTAAGAAACACTGACGTACGATTCTTTGTCTCTTGTCTCTGCGCTACCTGCCTGCTGCTGGGAACAACTGCTTCCTGGGCAGCCGTTACAAAAAAAGGCAAGAGCGGCGCAGCTCTTTCATCGGCGGCAGCGAAGGGCAAAACCAGCGGCACCGCGGCAACGATAACAGCTCAGCCTCCGAAAGACGCTGCCCCGGCAGCCGCGTCGACCGCGCCCAAAGAGTGGGGTCCCTATCTGGATGTTGCCTATGAACTGACCTACTGGGAGAAGGCCGAAATAAGAGAGTGGCGAGAGAAACGCGATCAGGAGATCGGTGAGACCCTGGCGGCCTATATTGCTGCCTGGAGTGGCAAGCTGAACCCTCTCCAGGAGAGCACCCCTGCTGATCGCAAGGCAGAACAGCTGCCGGTTTACCGGGATCGGGAGTTTCTGCGCCTGGCAATTGCCCAGACAATTGATTATCTCCAGAGTGACAACCTGGAAAGTCTCGGCAGTGCAGCCAAGACCATCGAAAGGCTGAAAGGCAAGTCGTCCATGCCGGAGATTGCATACTGGACTGGACTGGTACTGTCTCTGCAGGCCTTGGAAAGCAGCAACTCCGACGAGTTTATCACCCAGGTCTATGATATCTGGAACAGAGCCGTACTCTATATCGAGCAGAATGAATTAGCCCGCGATGCATCGAGCAAAACCGCTGCATCAAGTACACCCTTTTACTACCGTAATCTGATAAATCTGGTTGTCAACAGGGCCATCATCAGTAGGAAGCAGGAAAACCTGAACGCCTTGGGCCCGCTGTTTGTGATGATGAAGGATAGAAACCTGGGAGAGAAAGACAGCGAAGGCAAGTACACGACAACACTGGTCCAGCGCATCGTCGACGGCCTGACGGCACCCGATACGGACCGGTACCGGCTGAATTTCACCGTGGCGCTGATCGAGTCAAAACGGCTGCAACAGGTTGCCAGCGCAAAGCTTGATGCCGAAGGCATGACCGATGCGGTACAAAAGACCTTTGAACAGGCCCGGACCTATAACGACCTGGTTTTCAAATGGGCCGCGTCCCGGCGAAGCAGCGGCGTTGTCACGGCCGCTGTCGACTACCTGGATCTGACCAGCTTCGCCATCCAGCGCCTGCCTGACAATGAAAAGGCTCCAGCCTACCAATTCTTTTCCGCCCTGCCCGGTCAGGAGGGCGGCTCGGCGATTCTGAAATCCATGGCCATCTTCAACGATATCGCCACCTACTCGGCCGGCGGTTGGGAGAGGGCCGGGTATCAGAGTCGTGAGTTGTACCTGAAATCATCCCACCGGCTCTGGCGGGCCATCATGGAACTGGCTCTCTGGACCGGTGACTTCTATCTCGCAAAGCTGAATGCTGCCAAAGACGTGCCGAGCATGAAAAGAGATGCCGTATCCATGCAGGCGGCCCTCGACTCCTATCTGGACTTCCTGACTGCCCAGCGGGGAAGAGGGTTGAATGACGTTGTCCCTGATTCAGCTTACTTCGGAGCCTTCGAGGCGGCGGACAAGCTGGCCTATGCCTATCAGAAGGTCAGCGCGTTCGGCAGCGATAACAGCGCCTACAACCTCTGGTTCACGCACCGCCTTCTGGCGACTGAATTGTTTCCTCTGTCGCTACGCGAGGTTCGCCAGACGTTAGCTGCACTAAAACAGGACGGACGTTACAACCTTTATCTCGACTATTTCATACCTCTGGCAAGCCGTGTCAAACAGTCCCCGGCGATCAGTAACTGGATCACTGGACAGCAGTCAGAAACAGTGTCAGTCATTCCAGAGTACACCTCTGCCATCGAGAAACTCTTTGCTGGCGAATCCGATAGTGATGCCAAAGGAACTGCCGCCGGTACCCCTTCGGCGGCCACTTTTGTAGCCTCATTTCAAACTTTGCGAGAAGAAATGCAAAGGAAACCTGATCATCCGGTCCACAGGCTCCTGAAGTCGTTCTATTTTGAGGAATTTCTGAAAAACACCTCTTTTACGCAACTGCTGAAAGACCCGTCCCGGCTGGATCGTGCTTTTTGATACCGGTTTGAAAACAAGGCGGTGATGATTGAAACGAGA
>JAGFXN010000130.1 GCA_017861215.1 Deltaproteobacteria bacterium
CTGACCACGGCAGCGGCGATCACCATGTATCTGCTGTACCTGCCGACGGCCGAGGCAAAGAGGCCGCGGCAAGAGGAGTGAAACCGGTCCCTGCAATGTAGATAATGGCCTGGTTCAGCGGTCAGCATGGACTGCAGAGGTACAGCAAAGGCGATCAAATGGCCGATTTTTATAAAAAGCCCCCGGGTAATTCCAAGGGCTTTTACTTTTGCAGGCACTACTGTCCGCGCTACGACCATAGGCTGGAACACCTTGGACGACCAAACGATCGGTACAATGCACAATGGGTTCAGTTGCTGTGACTTTTACGAATGGCAATCCAGTGAACAACCGGATTTCAAATTACCCGAGTTTCACGCCGACACCATCAGCGCACGAAAGGGCTTCCACTACGGAGGCCCTTTGTCGTTGATGACAATATGTTTCTGCTATACTTCGGGGATGGATACGAAGTTGAAAGCTGCCCTGATGGCAACAGGCAACACCATCGGGAAACCGCCTCATTCGGCCAGGAGCTTGCTGATCTGTTCCTCAAGCTGCTTCATGGTCACGGCGGAAGAGCCGTAGTACACACCGGCAACCGCCCCCTTCCTGCCTACCAGCAGGGAATAGGGAACCGACAGCATCCCGAACTGGTCCACCGCAAACCGCTGCTCAAAGAGCGCCATGGGATAGGTAACGCCGTAGGTATTCATGTACTCCTTCAGATCGTCGTTGTCCATGCCGAAGCCGCTGAACAGGCCAAGGACATGGAACCCCTGCCGGCCATAGCGCTCGGCCAGTTTGCCGATACTGGGGATGGCTTTTTTGCAGGCGCTGCAATAGTCTGTGGAGAAAACAAGCAACAGCACCCGGCCGCTGTAGTTCTGATTGGTCACCTGCTGGCCGCTGGGAGTTGTCACGCTAAAGGCTGGGAGCGGCTGGCCAACTTTCGGGAGCGCATGGGCAGTGACCGGACCCAGCAAGGTCGCTGCGACGACCAGCAGGGTGGCAAGTTTGCGCAGATATCGTTCAATCATGGATCACCTCGGAGCGCTTTCCTACTGCAGTGCTGCCAGTCAGGTTGTGGGGATTGCCTGGAGAGTCTGGTCCTGCACCTGGCCGGCCCTGACGTTACTCCCAAACATATCGTCCCCTTGTTTGCTTCTTTTCAAGTATGCCACATTTTGCGTTGCGGCGAAACCAGCAAGTTTGCTGCCCCTGAATTTACACCTTTACGGGCCGCCCTCCAAGCGACCGGCAGCAAATACCTGGCAGCCTTACGCTGCAGGAAGAACTGCGGCAATTGCACCATCGCTCTCATCTTCAATGTATCTATTCGTGTACTCAAATCGCTACCAGAAATTTTTTGCCCCCTTGAAAAGATAAAACTGCATGGTACAGTTAACTTAGTGTAATTTAACGTCGCTTTTCTCTGCTGCAAAGAGAAAGGAACCCTAACCGGGAAAGGAGATACCTAGTCATGAAACTGAAACATGTGCTGAGAATTGTCGGTTCGGCGGCAGCCGCCTGCTGCCTGGTCACACTGTACGGCTGTGCGGGGTACGAGGTGAACAAAAACAAGGACATGCCCTACTACTACATCCACAAGGAGCTGCCGACAGCCGACCGGGCAGTGGAGTCCGCACGCCGTGCTGGCAAGAGCCAGCAATGCCCCAATGAGTTCAAGGCTGCGGAGGATTTAAAAGACAAGGCATACGCTACCTATAAGGCTTGTTTTACCAAGGAGGCAATCGCCATGGCAAATGACGCCACTGCCAAGGCCAATGCCCTCTGTCCTCCTCAGGCCTTCGCAGAGGAGCCTCTGCCGCCGATCGTTGCCGCCGAACCGACCCCGGATATCTTCAAGTACTGCATCACGTTGCACACTGAGTTCGATGTGAACAAGACCGAGATCAGGCCGCAGTATCGTGACGAGATTGCCAAGGTCGGCGACTTCATGAAGCAGTATCCCACAACGACGGCAGTCATCGAAGGCACAACAGTGACCTGTCATTTCACCGCGCCGAAAGCGTGGTGAAATATCTGGTCGACACCTTCGGCATCGCCCCCGCCCGCCTGAAAGCCGTAGGCTACGGTGACTCGAGGCCGGTGGCATCCAACTCGACCGATGCAGGCAAGCAGGCGAACCGCCGCATCGAGGCGATCATCGACTGCGCTTTCGACGTGCAGAAAGTGCCCCCTCCCGACCGGCTCTGTGTGGGTCTCAACATGGAATTCGACTCCGGCAAGGCCGATATCAAGCCGCAGTATCGCGATGAAATTGCCAAGGTGGGAGAGTTCATGAAGCAGAATCCAACAACGACGGCCCTTATCGAAGGGCATACGGACAATGTGGGAGGATTCGATGCTAACATGAAGCTGTCCCAGCAGCGTGCTGAGAATGTTGTCGACTACCTGGTGAAGAACTTCGGCATTGACAAGTCCCGCCTGGAAGCCAAGGGGTTCGGCTACACCCGGCGAATCGCCTACAACAGCACTCCCGAGGGGAGGCAGAAAAACCGCAGGATCAATGCCATCATCGACTGCATCATCAAGAAATGATGCATAAAAAAGACCTGAGGGTGCAATGTGAGCACGCCCCTCAGGTCTTTTCCCCCTGAAACGGCCAGAACAGCAGGGAATGATGCGGACTGACAGTGGTGAGGCAGGGTTCAGTCGGCAGCAGGCGGTGCGCCCGCATTCATCTTCAGCCAGCCAGCGGCTTGAGCATGATAAACCCTGCCTGCCTGCCGGTCTCCCCGCCATCACGACGATACGAGAAAAACCAGTCATGCTGGCAGCTGACGCATTGTCCGGCTGTTTCGATATGTGCCCCGGACAGGCCGGCAGCCAGCAGTTGCTCCCTGTTTGCGGCAGCAAGGTCGAGTCGCCATTTGCCGCGTCCCGCTACTGCAGCAACTTTTGACCAATCTATGCCGCTGGAGTTGAACGCCTGCTTGACCGGCTCATCCACTTCATAGCAGCAAGGACCGATAGCCGGCCCGAAAGCGGCAAGGATATCGCTCCTGTTCGAGTCGAATAGGGTCACCAGGGATTCGACTCCTTTGGCGGCAATATTGCCGGCTGTGCCCTTCCAGCCAGCATGAAGCGCCGCGATAACCCGCCTGACCGGATCCAGCAGCAGGATCGGCAGGCAGTCGGCAACGCCGACCGCGATCATGACTTGCGGCTGGTTGGTGATAATGCCGTCGCAGCCGAGCTTCTGAAAGTGAGCAAAATCAGGGTTGGGTTCATCTATGACCAGAATATCGGTGCCGTGGCACTGATTCACCATGACGAATTTATCAACCCTGCCGCCGAAAGTTCTCGCCAGAAGGCTGCGATTCCCCTGCACATTATGCGGCGGGTCAAAAGTATTGGCTCCCAGGTTCAGAGAGTTGTAGGGAGCCCTGGAAACGCCCTCATGCCGGGTAGTGAACCCCTGCACCGAGACATTGGGCGCCCCCAGCAGGCCAGGTGCAAGATAGTGAATATTGGCGCTTCTCGTAATCTCCATAAATGGTCATTCCTTTTCAGGAGCCTGTCGGACTCGGGTCAGCTCCCAGATAGTCCAGAATACGCTGCATATCCTCCGGCAGCTCCGTAGTAAACTCCATATATTCGCCCTTGCAGGGATGGATGAAGCCAAGCGTCTTTGCATGCAGCGCCTGCCGCCCCAGCGCCTTTACCAGAGCTTTCAGCTGTGGATCCTTGACATTGCCCAGACGGGCATCGCCGCCATAGACCGCATCCCCCAGCAGCGGATACCCCGATTCCGAGAGATGTACCCTGATCTGGTGGGTCCGGCCGGTTTCAAGTTTAAGCTTGAGCAGCGTTACTTCCGGATAGCGGGCAATAACCTGCCAGTGGGTTATGGCGTTCCTGCCATGTCGGGCGCTCCCCGACATCCGCTTCCTGTCAACAGGATGGCGGCCGATAATACCCTCCACCCGACCCTTGTCACTGCGGGGAGAGCCGAATACCAGCGCGTGATACACCCGCTTGACGGTATGCTCCCGGAACTGGCGGGCAAGGCCTTCGTGTGCCGCATCATTTTTCGCAACGACAAGAATACCGGAGGTGTCCTTGTCTATCCTGTGGACAATCCCCGGCCTAACCTCCCCGCCGATCCCCGAGAGGTCTGTGCAGTGCCCCAGCAAAGCGTTGACAAGCGTGCCGCTGTTGACACCGGCACCGGGATGAACAGTCATCCCGACCACCTTGTTGATGACAATAACGTCGGCATCTTCGTACAGGATTTCCAGAGGGATATTTTCTGCTGCAGCCGCCGCCGGCTGAGGCAGCGGTATGGTTACCGCTATCTCCTCTCCGGGGGTGAGCTTGTGCGACGCTTTGCACTCTTTCCCGTCCAGCAGCACCATCCCCTGCTCGATAAGCCGCTGCACGGCCGATCGGGTCAACTCCGGAACAGCTGCGGCGATATAGGCATCAAGCCTCTGGCCGGCACTGTTATCAGCTACTCGTAGTATGTCGCTCATTTCACTCATTATAAAAAGCAAAGGCACGGTTGGTCGATAACCGCGCCCCTGCTTCACCCTTTCAATGTATGCCGGCAATCACCAGATGGTGGATTCGATCTTTCCGGCTCTCTTCACCAGGACATCGACTATCGCCAGATCGTAGAAATGCCCGGGAATCTGCGGGGCAACCCGGGAATTGTAATGCTGCCGCCCCTCTTCCAGTTCTTCAGTCAGTAGATCAAACAGATTGTCATTCTTTATCCCGGCCTCTACCTTCTCCCGGTTGTAGATTGCCACATCGGAGAGAATGGCACGTGCCAGCCTCTTGGCCTGTTCCGGATTTTCGATGAGATTCATGATGTCCCCTAAAACGGCTTTCCTTGAAAGTCCACCTGACGGCACCCGGTTCATGAGCAAGTACCTCTGCAGTCGACCTTTTTGCAAACCATAGCGTCGTTATTGATTATACTGGAAATTTCATCCGTTGCTACCTTAATTTTAAAGCAAAGTAGATACTGGCACTCCCGCGCCGGACAAGCAGCGCCACGCTGCCGCGTTTTTCCGCAGCCTTCATGGCCGCTGCATACTCCTGCAGATTGCCGGTTTTTCGCTGATTGACCGAAACAATTATGTCGCCGCGCTGAATCCCGCTGGCAGCGGCAGCGCTGTCAGGCTCTACCGCGGTAACGATGACGCCGGCAACTCCTGCCTGTGCCTTACTCCTTGGCAACTCATCCACATCAAGACCAAGCCAGCCGGCCGCCGCCTTTGCCGGGCGCGGCTTGCGGGCTTCGACACTGTCGCTGCTGGCAAGCAGCAGGGTCACTTTCTGCAGCTTGCCGTCACGGAATATTTCCGCGGTCACCTGCTTGCCGACCGGCGCCTCACCGACTGCAAGCTGCAGCTGCCGGGCATCCTTCACCTCTTTGCCGTCGAAAGTAACCAGAATGTCACCCTGCCGGAGACCCGCCTTCTCCGCCGGGCTGCCTGCCATGACATCCGATATAAGCGCCCCTTTGGCTTTTTCAAGCCCGAATGATGCGGCAATCTCCTCGGTAACCGGCTGGATGGCAACGCCGAGCCAGGCCCGGGTCACACTACCTTTCCTGATCAACTGCTCGACAACCTGCTTTGCCATATTTACCGGTATCGCAAAACCGATTCCCTGCCCGGCGGCCACAATCGCGGTATTGATGCCGATCACTTCACCGTTGACATTCAGGAGCGGCCCGCCGGAGTTGCCGGGATTAATGGAAGCATCTGTCTGGATGAAGTTTTCATACGTCTCGATGCCCATATTGGAGCGACCGGTTGCCGAAACGACGCCGACGGTGACAGTCCGGTCGAGCCCGAACGGATTGCCTATCGCCACTGCCCACTGCCCGACCTGCAGCTTGTCGGAATCACCAAGAACTGCCACCGGCAACGGGTCTTTGGCATTTATTCTGATCACGGCAATGTCCGATTTCGGATCACCGCCGACAATTTTGGCATCGTAGATCTTCTCGTTGGAGAGTTTCACCTGAATGCTTTCGGCATCCCGCACGACATGGTCGTTGGTAATGATGTAGCCGTCCCGGTTGATGATGAAACCCGAGCCGAGACTCGACTCCTTCCGGTAGCGCGGCCCCGAAGGCGCTTCCTCAAAGAATTCGCCGAAGAACGGGTGTACCTCGAAAAGCGGCGGCACCACCTTCTTCTTGCTGACGGTGGAGATGTTGACGACAGCGGGCGTGACTACCTTGACCAGATTGACGAACGCCTGCTGGGTAGCGAGGATATCCTTCGGCACATCTTTGACCGGGGAGTCGACCTTGCCGGTCTCGTAGAAGACATTCTTCTCCTTGTCCCTGCTACAGGAAGTCAGGGTGAACAACATGAGAACAACTAATAAAATATAACAGTTACGATACATGATCCGTCACCTCAAGCGACAATATAACCATTCAGATATATTTTGCAAGGGTAGATGAAACCGTAAACACTGTCAACCTGCCGGAAGCGGCAAAACAGCTGTTGACCGCTGCCTTTCTTTGGCATATAAAGCGTCGAGGAGAACAGGGTCATGAGTAAGCATACTAGTGATGTATGTGAACTGAACATTGGTGAAAAGATCAGAAAACTCCGCAAAGAAGAGCGGTTAACCCTGCAGGACCTGTCTGAGCTGTCCGGACTTTCCAAGCCGCTCCTTTCCCAGATTGAGAATGGCCAGGTAATCCCGCCGATTGCCACTCTTCTGAAAATCGCCAAGGGATTGAAAGTCGGCATCCACTTTTTCTTTGAAGAAGAGGGAGACCGGCAGAAATTTGTTTTGCTGCGCGGCAGCACTGCCCCGGCGAGCCGGAGACGTTCCGGCAACGATGCACCGCAGGCATACCTGTATCATTCGCTGGCACCCGGACTGAGGAAGAAATCGATGGAACCGTTCCTGGTAGAGTTCACTCCGGGAAAGTGGGAGGACTCGCTGCTCTACCGTCATGACGGCGAAGAATTCATCTATCTTCTGCAGGGCGAGCTTGAATTCCACTACGGGCAGGAGATAATGATCCTCAAACCTGGCGACA
>JAGFXN010000131.1 GCA_017861215.1 Deltaproteobacteria bacterium
ATCTGTGCCACCGCCTGTCCGGAGAGGATGCGTCTGCCGTCAAGCTCGCCTCCGGCGAGCATCAGACGGGCAAAACGGGCGAGATCCTGCGCAGAGCTGAAGAGGCCGGCATGCCCCGCGACACCGCCAAGACGGCGCGCATTCCAGTCCTGGACGGTGCCGCTGTCAGTTCCCAGCGTCGGTGCGATCCGATCGGCAAGATTGACCGGCGGCAGAAACATGGTTTCGGGGATACGAAGGGGCGTGAAGAGCTCTTCGCGGCAGTAGGCGTCCAGTGTCCTGCCTGAAACCCGGCGGACGAGTTCTCCCAGCAGAATGAAGTTGATGTCGGCATAGTTGAAGCTGCTGCCCGGCGTGGGGCGATTTTTCTGCGCCGCCGCCCTGTGGATCGCCGTCTCCATGCTCTGTTCGGAACTCATCTCAAAGTCGCTGAGTCCCGAAGTATGGGTCAGCAGATGGAGGATTGTGGTGTCTTCACGCTCCGTACCTTTGAATTCGGGAAACCAGCGGGTAAGTGGGTCCAGCAGGGTGATCCGACCCTCATCCAGCAGTTTTATTACTGCCGGGGCCGTGGCAATCACCTTTGTCAGGGAGGCGAGATCGAAGATGCTCTGCTGGTCGAGCAGCGGCGCATCAGGGCGGGCAGACAGCCTGCCGCGGGCCGAGCTGGTGATGATGCCGGCGTGGTTGCCGATCACGACGACACCGCCGGCGATGAGGTTGTCGGCAATGGCCCGTTCCATGAGGTAATCGATGGTAGCGATGCGGCCGTAATCCGCTACATCGTCCGCAGCGGACAGAAGCGAGGCGGGAAAAAGCAGGCAGAGTGAGATGAAGCTGCAAAAAAGACGCATGGCAGGCCTTTGTCCAGTGTACGGTTATCCTGCGGCGAACGGGCACTTGCGCGGTTACCTTATCATGAGAGCCGTTGAAAACATTGTGATTGCAGTCACCAATCATCGCGGCAGCGAGATATAGTGCCAAGCATACTTCATCCTTGCCTTTACACCTTGACTCTCTCGGCTGTGCAGGTGTATGCATGTGAGGATTTGTTTCTGGTAATGCCCAGGAGGGTTGATGAAAGGTAGGGGCAGCATAGTTACCTTTATCCATACCGCCGACATCCACCTCGGCAAAACATACCGCACTGCTGCTGATGAGGCCGCCCGCTACGAAGACTTTTTCCGCGCCCTGGCCAACATCGTGGCCGACGCCATACGCGAGCAGGTTGATTTCATCCTCATCGCCGGCGACCTGTTCCACACCGGCCAGATCCTCCCCCGCACCTTTGCCCGCACCATCGAAACCCTGCAGCCGCTCAAGGACGCCGCTATCCCCTGCATTGCCGTGGAGGGGAATCACGACTGGATTCACCGCCGCGACAGCATCTCGTGGATGGAGGCGCTGTCGCAGATGGGCTATATCCGGCTCCTCCGCCCGACCCGCACGGAAAGCGGCGGCTACCGCTTCGATCCGTTCGACTCTGCGCAGGGGAGCGGCGGTCATATCGTGATCAAGGGGCTCAACATCTACGGCCTCGGCTACATCGGCTCCCAGGCGGGGAACCATGTGGCGCGCATCTGCGAGGCGATAACCACCAGGAACAACCTCCTGCTCTTTCACGTGGGTGTCTGGACCTTTTCGCCGGTGGAGATCGGCAATATGAAACCGGAAGAGGCGCTGCCGCTGGCGGACGTCTTTGATTATGTTGCCCTCGGCCATGGTCATAAGCCGTATATCATCGAAAAACAGGAAGGCCTGCCGTACGCTTACAATCCCGGTTCTCCGGAGTGCGTGAACTTCGGTGAAGAGAAGTACGCCAAGGGCTATTATCTCGTCACGGTTGAAGACGGCTGCTATCAGCACCGGTTTCGCACCACATCACCCCGGCCGATGCTGGTTACGACCGTCGATCTGGACGGCGCGGTGGATGCAGATGAGGCCCTGGCGAGGCTCCGTGAACAGATGGCCACAAAGCTTGCCGCGGTTGCCGCTGACCGGCAGCCGCTGGTGGAAATAAGGCTGATCGGTCGGGTCAGCTTCCATCCTTTTGAGTTGGGTCGGGAACGTTTGCGGCTGGCAATCGATGAACTCTGCAACCCCCTGCATGCCGAGATCAAAAATCACCTTTCCCTGGTGACCCGTGCATCCGGGGCGGAGACGGAGAAGAAGAGCCTGGGCGAGATTGAAAAGGATGTGCTGCGGGAGTTGATCTCTGCCAGTAGTGTCTATCAAGGCCGGGAGGATGAGCTGGTCAGACTCGCTTTCGCCATCCGTGACCAGGTGATGAAGGGAGACAGCGAGGGGGAGGAGCTTCTCGGCCTCTTGAGAGAATCCCGGCCATGCTGATACTTTCCGTTCATCTGAAAAACATCAAGTCCCACCGCGATACGGAGCTGGCTTTTTCCCCAGGGATTAATGTTCTTTCCGGGCCGAATGGCGTTGGCAAGAGTACTGTCTTCGAGGCCATCGGCTATGCACTTTTCGGCGTTGATGCCCGCGATTTTGTCTCCAACGTGGACCGTTTTCTCACCATCGGCGCCAAACGGGGTGAAATTTCCGTTACGTTCCAGACCGGTTCCGGTGAAACCTGGCAGGCAAGTCGCACGGTCGGTACGCCGGCCAAATGGCTGCTGGCGAAAGAGAGCGGCGGCATGTTCGAGGTGGAGGAGCATTCCCGCATAGAGGAGACAGAGGCGCGTGTTGCCGAACTTCTCGGCCTCGACAATGGCAGGCCTTTGGCCGAACAGTTCAAGCTGGTCATCGGTCCGTTTCAGAACGAATTTCTTGGCCCCTTCATCATCAAGCAGCCGACAAAGCGCCAGGAGGCCTTCGATGAGATCCTCGGCATCGATGCCTGGCGCAAGACCTACAAGGGGACCAGTGCCCTGCTTACGGCGGTTCAGGAGAAGATGAAGATCCTGACTGTCGAGGTAACTGCAAAACAGGAACAGCTGGCTGTCCTGCCAGAGCGGGAAAGCGCGTTGCAGACGCTCAAGACTGACCTGTCAGGCAGGGAGCTGCTCCTGAAGGAGAAGGCAGCCGCCCTCGCAGCCCTGAACAGGCAGCTCGAAGAGCTGGACAGCCGGCAGAAAACCATCAACGCCCTCTCGACTGAAATGCAGATTCTGGAGGAGCGCGTCAAGGAGGGGGGCGGCAAGATAACGGATCAGCGGTTGCGGGTTGACGAGGCGCACGCTGCTCAAAAGATCATCGAGGCTTCAAAAGCCGGCAAAGAGGCTTTCGAAAGGGCTGAAGAGCAGCTCAAGCTTCTGCGCGAAAGGGATCAGCAGCGCCGGGGACTGGAACAGGCGATCGCCGGTCTGGAAAAGGAGTCTGCCCGGCTGACCCAGGCGTTGGGGCATGAACGCGCCGAGATTGAGATTGTTGCCAAACAGCTTCTGGAGGAAGACGCCAGGCTGGCTGCAGCCAGCCTGGCTGCCCGGCCTGACCCGAAGCTTGTGGAAACAGCCGCCGGTCTTCCCGGCCTGCGGTTGGAACTGGAGCAGCAGCGTGCCGCCCGCTCCCTGCTGGAAGGGCGCCGTGAAAGCCTGCTGGAGGGGAAGGAGAAACTTGCCGGGGGCATCTGCCCCTTCTTCCAGGAAGAGTGCCGCAACATTGCCGGCAGCGCGCCGCGCGACGTCTTCTCGGTACGCACCACTGACCTGGAACGCCGGATGAAGGAGCTGAATACGCGGATCGAAGAACTGGCCCTGCTGGTAAAAGAGGCGGAGAGCGCCGAGCAGGAACTGAAGGCGCGCTCCATCCGCTTGCAGGAGATCGACAAGCAGTCTGCGGCAGTGGCTGAGCGGCGCAAAATGCACCTGGAACGCTCTGCAGGCCTTGAAAAGCTGGCCGCCCAGCAGGCCACGGCAGTGGAAACGGCCAGGACCCGCAAGGCTGATCTGCAAGTCTTTGCAGAACTGGACGCACAGATCGAACGGGCCGAGCAGGAGCGGCTGCAGCATCAGACGGCACGGGATGCTTTCAATGCTGCCCTGAAGGATGCTCAGGACTGTGACAATCGGAACCAGCTGCTGGAAAAGATGCTGAAACTGCTGGAGGAACTGAAGCAGCAGGTAGTGGCAAAACAGGCCGAACTTTCTCTGCTGAAAGAGGGCTATCAGCCGGAACTGCACCTGCAGGCCCGCCAGAGCAAGGATTTGCATGTGGCAGAGACGGCGACCCTGCGTCAGCAGATCACCGGCCTGGGGAAGGACCGCACGCGTCTTGAGAACGAGCTTATCCAGCTGCAAAAGATCAAGGTCGAGATCGACGGCAGGCTCGCCGAGATCAAGGCCTTCGAAGAGAAGGAGAAGCTGGTCAAGTTCCTGCGCAACCATGTTTTCAAGAATGTTTCTGCACAGCTTTCAGAGCGCTTCCGCGAGGAGATCAGCCTGCGCGCCGACCGCATTTACCGGACCATTGCCGAAGCAGACGAGGAGCTCTATTGGGGCGACAATTATCAGATAGTTTTGCGGGATATGGCAGAGGGCGTCATCAGAGAGCGCAGCGACGACCAGCTCTCCGGCGGGCAGACCATGAGCGCCGTGGTTGCCCTGCGCCTGGCGCTCCTGCAGACCATTGGCTCCAGGATCGCCTTTTTCGACGAGCCGACCTCGAACCTGGATGTCTCCCGGCGGGAAAATCTTGCCTACGCCTTCCGCGCCATCGATGTCGGCCGCGAAGAAGTGACGGAGCACTGGTACGACCAGCTCTTCCTGATCAGCCACGACGTGGCTTTTACCGAAATCACCGATCAGACGCTGCAGCTGGGGGAGTGAGGGGAAGATCGACGTCAGATTCATCCCGGTTTATCCGCCGACAGGCTTTCTGACGCTTTTCCTTCCCACCGGCAGCGCTTCCTGCTATATTCCGCTGCATTATATTTCGGACAGCGGGCTTCTTTCTTCAGTTCACGACCATGACTCCAAAAAAAGTACATATCATGCAACGGTCGCCAGCGGTGACCTGCTCCAGATCACGCCGACCAGCCGTGCCTTGCAAAGAAAGGTCCCGGATGCTCAGGTCGATATAATGGTCGGCTCCTGCAATGACAGGCTCTGCCGGCAGACGCCGCAACTGGAGCGCATGGCTCTCATTACGGTGGACGAAGTTTTTGCCGCTGCCGCCGAGAGCGGTTCAGGTGTGAAGCCGTG
>JAGFXN010000132.1 GCA_017861215.1 Deltaproteobacteria bacterium
ATGATGCGGCCGGTGTCGTCTTTCATCAGGTAGACGCCTGAAGACGCGGGGAAATGTTTGATGGCGGCGGCAGATAACATGAAATTCAGTATAAATTGCGCCATGGTTTTCGGAAAGAGATATGTTCAAAAACTTGAGTTGCTGTCGCGGCAAGATAATGACTTTTCCGTTGTCATCGAATCTGCTACCCTTGCCACGACGTATGCCGGGCTATGCACTACGGTGCGATCAACAAAAAGAGCGGTCAGGAGCAGAATATGCAGCCGGACAATGTTTTTGAGAATTTCCAGCGGGACATTTCCTACCGGATTTTACGGTGTGAAGACGGCATTGCCCTGACGGCAACCCTGAAGGATGTCTTCCATGACATCTTCATTGAAGTCCGTGTTGAGCCTGTCAGCATGAGAATCAGCTCTGCCATGGTCAATTTTCTCAAGCACCCCGCGGAGCACTGTCCGGAAATAGAGCGGGCGATGGCGGCGCTGGTCGGCACGGTAATCGGCAAAGGCATGACAAGAAGGCTGTTCGAGCTTTTCGGCGGAAGTGAAGGGTGCGGCAATATCCGGACCATGCTGATGGGACTGCTGCCGCTGGCGCTCAATGCCAAAGCCGCTGCCGGGATTCAGGACCGGGACGAAATGCTGGAGAAAATCCGCCGGGAGCTTACCGGGTCCTGTATCGGCTATCCGCAAGCAGGGCGGCCATGATGCAGGCAGTCCTCAGCAGGAGGGAAAATGCAGGTGCGCCGTAAGCCCGGGTGGCTGCAGAAAAAAGTATCGCCGGCCGACCATGCCGAGATGGACCGGCTGCTGGGCTCGCTGCAGCTGAACACGGTATGCCGTGAAGCTGCCTGTCCGAACATCTCCGAGTGTTTCCGGCAGAAACAGGCAACTTTTCTTGTCATGGGGCGGGCCTGCACCCGCAGCTGCCGTTTCTGCAACGTATCTGCCGACAGGCCCCTGCCGCTCGACTCCGGAGAGCCGGCACGGGTTGCCGAAGCTGTGCGGCAACTGGCCCTGGCGCATGTCGTCATCACAAGCCCCACCCGCGATGATCTTGCCGATGGCGGCGCTGCCCATTTTGCGGCAACAGTTGCCGCCATTCGCCGCGTTTCTCCGCACACGGCAATAGAGCTGCTGATACCGGATCTGCAGGGGAGTGACGGGAGCCTGCAGCTGATTCTGGCAAGTTATCCGGATATTCTCGGCCATAATATCGAGACGGTGCCGCGCCTCTATGCCATCCGCGCCGGCGCTGATTATGAGCGTTCGCTGCGGTTGCTGCAAAGTGCCCACGAGTTTGCCGCTGCTATTCCGGTTAAATCGGGGATCATGCTCGGACTTGGTGAGTCCGATGACGAGGTGCTGGAGACGATCGCCGCGATACGGGCAACCGGCTGCAGCTATCTGAGCATCGGTCAGTATCTGGCGCCAAGCCGCCGCCATCATCCGGTTGCCGCGTTCATCGAGCCGTCCGAATTCGACCGCTACCGGGATGCGGCGCTGCAGCTCGGTTTTGCCCATGTCGAAAGCGGCCCGTATGTGCGCAGCTCCTACCATGCAGAGCGCTATCAGGGATGACCGCCGGAAACTATGCTGCCGGAGGGCTCAGTGAAGGCTGCCGGCATGCTCAGGGAGACGGTTTTTAAAATTATCCGTTCTGCTTTTCATTGCCTCCTGTGCTGTGCATTAGCCGAGTCTCTGGTAAACTGTTGCTAGAAAAGATTCTGCATCGGCCGGGGGTAGAATATGAGAATTTTCATCAGCGGCGGTACCGGTTTTGTCGGCGGGCATCTCTGCAGAGAGCTGCTCTCCAGGGGGCATCAGCTGCGGCTGCTTGCCCATGGCCGCAGGGGCGAAGAGGGCAGCGGCATTGAATATGTCAACGGGGATGTCACCTCTGCCGACGAGTGCGCTGCCGGGGCCAAGGGGTGTGAGGCGGTCATCAACCTGGTCGGCATCATCAGGGAGTTCCCGGCGCGCGGCATAACCTTCCCCCGGCTGCATGTCGAGGCCACCCGCAACATGCTGGCCGCGGCCAAGGCGAACGGAATCAGCCGCTACCTGCAGATGTCGGCGCTCGGCAGCAGGCCGGCCGCGGTCTCCGGGTATCATCAGAGCAAATACGCGGCGGAAGAGCTGGTGGTGGCCTCCGGACTTGATTACACGATTTTCAGGCCATCCCTGATCTTCGGCCCGGAAGACGCTTTTGTGAATATGCTGGCCGGTTTCATCCGCAGCTTCTCGATTGTCCCGGTCATCGGCGACGGCAAATACCGGCTGCAGCCGATTGCGGCGGATGACGTGGCACGCTGCTTTGCGCTTGCCCTGGAGAAGGCGGAGACCGTCGGCAAGGCGTACACTATCTGCGGTCCCGACCGGCTGACCTATCTTGACATTGTCGATGCGGTCGCAAGGGCTCTCGGCAGATTCTTTGTCCTGAAGATGAAAAATCCGCTGGTGCTGATGCAGTTCGTCACGCCGCTGCTGGAGAAATTCCCGTTCTATCCGGTCACGTCAGACCAGATAACCATGCTGCTGGAAGAGAGCATCTGCGACGGCAGCTGGCAGGAGACGTTTGCGTTCAAGCCGGTCGGCTTTGAAGAGGGAATCAGCGGCTATCTGCGGAAATGAGCGGGGCAGGTAATAACCGGTTGAATCTTCAATGGTGATAACGCATTATTGCGTGCAGGAGGCACATCTGATGGCACTTTCTTCCCTGATGGCGAAAAACCGTGATGAGCAGCGTGACGAGTTCATGAAAAAAACACCGGGGGAGCGTTTGCTGCTGGCCCTTGAACTTTCGGATTCCTGTGCTCTACTGAATGCCGCTGCGAGAAAAGCGCTGGAGGAAAAGCGTGCTGCTGCAAAAGCTTAATCAGGCTCTGGATGTGCTGACTGCGCTTCGCAATGACGGGCGGATCGGCGGTTTTGCCCTTGTCGGCGGACTTGCCGTTTCGGCCTGGAGTCCGCCCCGGGCTACCATGTATGTTGATCTGCTCGTTCGGGTCGAGGCGGATAACCTGCAGCATCTTGTGCAAGCGCTCTGCGCTGCAGGGATGAACGCCGTGCTGCGGCGCGGCGGGTTTGATGGTCCTGTGCCGTGTCTGATTCGCGCCGATGCTCTCGATATCATTGTCGCCACGAAACAATATGAGGCAGAGGCCATCGAACAGAGCATTGCCGTCAATATTGCCGGCAGGGCTATACCGGTAGCATCTCCCGAATATCTCATCATTCTCAAGCTCAAGGCCGGCGGTCCTCGTGACCTGCTCGATGTTCAGGAACTTCTGGCAGCCAATCTTGTCGATCGTGTTCTGCTTGCCGGGCTCGCGACACGCTATCGGGTTGAACTTCCCCGGGAGGGGGTTGAGTAAAGATCTTGTCAGGTACTCATTTGAAGGGGAAGGGTGGCAAACCTTGCCGTCTACCGGTCGGCAGGGGAGAGGTTGAAAGATTGATCCCGCCCAAAAGCCTGCCAGCCCGGCCTGACCAGCACCTGCTCAGCCTGCCTCGGAAACAGCAAGGGCGGCCGATGGCCGCCTGTTGCATGATGTATTTTTCACCTGTCATTCTGTCTGCCGACCGTCTATGCCATTGTTCAGAGCCTACAGCAGCCCCATCTCCACAAAGCTGAAATAGCTGCCGTCGCCGATGATGATGTGATCGAGCACCCTGATTCCCATGATATCGCCGGCCTCTTTGAGCCGCCGGGTGATCTCCCGGTCTTCGCGGCTGGGCGCAGGGTCGCCCGAGGGGTGATTGTGCACGAGGATGACCGCAGCTGCCGACTCCTTGACCGCCGGGCTGAACACCTCCCGCGGATGAACAATGCTCTGGTTGAGCGAGCCTTCCGAAATCTGCTCCTCACGCATAATCCTGTTTTTCCCGTCAAGCAGCAGCGTCAGAAAATATTCCCGCCGCCGGTCGCGAAAGCGATAGTGAAAATGATTGAAGATCTGCAGCGGCGCAGTGAACCGCTCCAGGCTCTCCAGCCGGTCGCTTCTGACCCGTCCGGCAAGCGCCAGTGCTGCCAGAATCGACGCCGCCTTGGCCGGTCCCACCCCGTCAACGCCGCACAATTCAGTGAAAGTGGCGGCAGCAACCTTGCGCAGGTCGCCAAAGGTCTGGAGAATGTTTCGCCCGAGGTCGATGGCGCTCTGCTGCGAGGGGTGATCGCCGGTACGCAGCAGCAGCGCCAGCAGCTCCGCATCACTGAGCGCATCAGCGCCCATCTTCTGCAGCTTCTCCCGGGGACGCTCAGCCTCCGGCCACTCCTTGATTCCACCCTTCATCACGACTCCCTGCCCTGGAAAAAAGCATTCAACGGGAAAACATAATCTTTGAACCGCAAAGTATGCGAGGAGCGCTAAGGAAAAGCTAAAAATGGTTTACATTTAAACCGGGAAAATCTTTTCGACCTTTCTTGGGAGCTATAAACAAATAACATGGGCATCTTGCATCTCATCTTCAGGCCATCTTTAACCGGACTTCAATCGGCAAATCCTCGACGTAGCCGTGCTACGTCTGCGGTTTGTCTCAATCAGTCCAGTTAAACCTGACCTAAATCTGAGCGCAATTTTGACCATATTATTCATTTAGAGCTCCTTAGCGTCCTTGCGGTCTTTGCGGTGCAAATGTTTTGAGCTTTTATTGCTCAGCAATGGAAATAATCGAATTGTAAGTGATCAAACCAACAGCAGAAAAACGACGCCTGCCGCCAACCGGTACCAGACAAACGGATAGAGCGAAGAGCGCTGCACCAGCTTCAGCAGGAAGGCCACGCTCAGATAGCCGAAGACGGCAGAGCTGGCCACGCCGATAAGAAGCGGCGCAGTTTCGCCGGCAGGGATGCCGGTTTTGAGCAGATGTCCTACTTTAAGGAGTGCGGCGCCGAAAACGATCGGCAGCGACAGGAGAAAGGAGAAGCGAGCGGCGGTTTCGCGATTGTAGCCGATGAGCAGCGCCGCGGTGATGGTGATTCCCGACCGGGAGACTCCGGGGATAAGCGCCAGACACTGTGCCAGACCGATCAGGATGGCGGCTTTGAGCGTCATCCGGTCCAGCTTCCAGCGCTTGGCCCCAGTTGTGTCGGCAAAAGCCAGCAGCAGGCCGAAGACAATCAGAAAAGTGCAGATCAGCAGCGGGCTCTGGC
>JAGFXN010000294.1 GCA_017861215.1 Deltaproteobacteria bacterium
ATTGGGCAAAAAGTAAAATGCGGCCTTGGTATTTTATTCTATTCCGGATTGAAACTGCAGGTAAAATCTGCGATTATGCCGCCTGTTCAGAACCAGCAGACTAAAAAGAGGTTTTTCATGTCTACCGACACTACTACCCCGGCGCCGCCGGCCAATTTCATCCGCACCATCATCAGCGACGACCTGCAGAGCGGCAGACACCAGACCATCGTCACCCGTTTCCCCCCCGAGCCGAACGGCTATCTGCATATCGGTCACGCCAAGTCGATCTGCCTGAATTTCGGCGTGGCGCGGGATTTCGGCGGCCGCTGCCATCTCCGTTTCGACGACACCAATCCGGCCAAAGAGGATGTGGAATACACGGAGTCGATCAAGNNNGGATGTGGAATACACGGAGTCGATCAAGTCGAGCGTCCGCTGGCTCGGCTTTGACTGGGGTGAGCACCAGTACTACGCCTCGGACTACTTCGGCCAGCTCTACGAGTGGGCCGAATACCTGATCATGCAGGGCAAGGCCTATGTCGACGACCTCTCCGCCGAAGAGATCCGCTCCTATCGCGGCACGCTGACCGAGCCGGGGAAGGAGAGCCCGTACCGCGGGCGGACAGCGGAGGAGAATCTCGACCTGTTCCGCCGGATGCGGGCCGGCGATTTTCCGGACGGCAGCAAGGTGCTGCGGGCGAAGATCGACATGGCGGCAGCCAATATCAATCTGCGCGATCCGGTCATGTACCGGATCCTGCGCGCCACCCATCCGCACACCGGCGATGCCTGGTGCATCTACCCGATGTACGACTATGCCCACGGCCAGAGCGACGCCATCGAGGGCATTACCCACTCCATCTGTACCCTGGAGTTTGAAGACCACAAACCGCTCTACGAATGGTTCCTGCAGAACCTGCCGGTAGCGGCGACTCCGAAGCAGTACGAGTTTGCCCGGCTCAACCTTACCTACACGGTGATGAGCAAGCGCAAGCTGCTGCAGCTGGTGCAGGACGGCGATGTCAGCGGCTGGGACGACCCGCGCATGCCGACGCTGGTGGGCCTGCGGCGGCGCGGCTACACTGCGGAGGCGATCCGCACCTTCTGCGAGCGGATCGGTGTCGGCCGCAGCGATTCCTGGATCGATATGAGCATCCTGGAGGATTGCGTCCGTGAAGACCTCAACAGCAGCGCCCGCCGGGTGATGGCGGTGCTGCAGCCGCTGCGGCTGGTGATTGATAATTATCCCGCCGGAGCGAGCGAGGCGCTGGAGATACCTTTCCATCCGCAGCAGCCGGAACTCGGCAGCCGCCCGGTACCCTTCAGCGGCGAGCTGTTCATCGAGGCGGACGACTTCCAGGAGGTGCCGGAAAAAGGTTTCAAAAGGCTTGCTCCCGGGGGAGAGGTCAGGCTGCGCAATGCCTACATCATCCGCTGCGACAGCGTGGCAAAGGATGCGGACGGGAAGATCACGGCGCTGCACTGCAGCTACGACGCGGAGAGCAAGAGCGGTATGGCGGGGAGTGAGCGGAAGGTCAAGGGGGTGATTCACTGGGTCTCGGCGGCGCATGCCATCAGCGCCCCGGTGCGGCTCTACGACCGGCTGATCTCGGTTGCCAGCCCGGCCGGGGATGACTGGAAGAGCGCCCTGAATCCGGATTCCGTGCAGCTGCTGACTGACGCCCGTCTGGAGCCGTCACTGGCGGCCGCCCGGCCGGAAGACCGCTTCCAGTTCGAGCGGCTGGGATATTTCACGACTGATCTGCAGGATTCGCTGCCGGGCAGGCCGGTCTTCAACCGGACCGTGACGCTGCGGGACTCGTGGGCAAAAAGATAGGGTTTCTCAGGAAGCGGCAGCCGGACGCGGATAAACGCAGATTTCCGCAGATGAAACAAAGCAACAGGACAACACACTTTTTCAGTGGAAGAATGAGGTTCCAATTTTGTTTACTGCCGCAGTTATTCGCCTTGATCCGCGTTCAAATGATGAATAGGTTTACGGCAGCGCCTTGATTATGGCCGGGGTTATATCCTGGAAACGGAGGATCCGTTTCCCTTTATGGTCATTCATGAAGGAGGCGGCATCCTTTTCCGTGGCAAACGGGGTGGCAAACGGGATGAGTTCACTTCCCATCGGTCCGTAGACGTTGCTGCCGCTGACATAAAAAGCGCTTTTGGCGTCAATCATCTGCAGGGAGTAATACTCCTTGACCGACTGAGTGACGATGTCTGCCTGCCGTTTTCCCGGAGTATAGCGCTGGGTGTCAAAATAGTGGGTGAACATGTCTTTCGGGCCGTCAAAGAAATAGGTGGTGCCGTCCTTGAGGCGCGAAGATGCGACCCAGTTGGGAAACTTGGCGACAAACATGCCGCAGACCGGACATTTGTCCCTGGCGGACGGAGCCGAAGCCTTTGCCGGAGCGGCAATGGCGTCAGTAAGGTCGAGTGAGATGCAGAAGATAATCAGCAGCAACAGTTGCCCAAGCCGGTCCATGAATCTTTTCTCCCGTGGATGGTCATAAAAAAGGCCGGCAGAGAAAGGTGCTCTGCCGGCCTTTTCGGTAGTAGCTACATCTTGTGATCGCCATGCCCCTAGCGGTCATGGCCCTTATGTTCTTCTCTTTCGGTCAGCTCCTTCTCGGTTGCCGCCAGCACCTCGTCAAAGGTTGCCAGTTTGCCGCCGTTCTCTTTGACAAAAGCTGCGGCAGCTTTTGTGTCGGCAAAAGC
>JAGFXN010000133.1 GCA_017861215.1 Deltaproteobacteria bacterium
CCAGGGCAAGCAATGAACCGACTCACCGTTGCGGAATTTATCGAACGTTCACCATGCATCCTCGGCGAGGGGGCGGTCATCGAGCGTCTGCGACGCTGTGGCGGCCTGGAGCTCGACCCGTACCTGGTCAATGCGGCATTTATCTATGAGGATGCCAAGCGAACTTCTCTGGAGGCCATCTGTCGACAATACCTGGATATCGGTTGTCAGTTCGACCTGCCGCTCCTCATCTCCACCCCCACCTGGCGGGCGAGCCGGGAGCGCATTGCCGCGGCCGGTTATGGCGGCATCGACGTGAACGGCGACAATGTCCGCTTTCTTGACGCGCTGCGGCTGAGTTACGGCGGTTATGCGGCAAAAGTTGTCATCTGCGGCTTGCTGAGCTGCCGTGGGGATGCCTATAATCCTGCCGAGGCGCTCTCTGCTGAGGAAGCACGGGAGTTCCACTCCTGGCAGGCAGCACGCCTGGCTGCTGCCGGCACCGATTTTCTGCTCGCCGCAACTCTGCCGGCCTTGAGCGAGGCAACCGGCCTGGCGCTGGCGTGCGCCGCCACCGGCAAGCCGTACATGATCAGCTTTGTTGCCCGCCCTGAAGGCACTCTGCTGGACGGTACCCCTCTCAAGGACGCCATCGCGGCCATCGATGCCGTCCCGGCGCCCCGCCCCCTGGCCTATCTGCTCAACTGCACTCATGTCTCGTTTGCCAGGACGGCGCTGCTCCATGAAGTCAACTCCTCCCCCCGGGTGCGGCAACGGATTATCGGCCTGCTGGCCAATACGGCGGCGCTCAGCCCCGAAGAGCTGAACGAGAGCAGCTGTCTGGTTGAGGAAAACCCGGATTCCTTCGGCCAATCAGTTGCCGGACTGCAACGGGAATTCGGCTTGAAGATTGTGGGGGGCTGTTGCGGCACCGATGACCGGCATATCAGGTCTCTGGCGGCACTGCTTGCCGCATCTGCCGGCGCAGGGGCGGCTGTGCAGTAAAATCCGTGCGAACGGGGGAGCATTCGAGGGCAGCTGCCGACAAGAAGGGCTCCGCCGTTTTCCGGCGAGCTTTTGCGAAGGATTGCCGTTGCCGGTTGACATCGAGGCTCCACCGGGTGAGGGGTGTGTCATGGGGAATGCTGCCGCGGAGCAGAAGTCGACGGCTGCGCTCCAGTCGCCGGAAGCAGGCAGCAGCAGAAGCATGCCGGCAAGCTGCAGCCTGAGTATGGGGGGATGGAAGCTTCTCATCGTTGCGCTTCAGCCTTGAGGATTATTGGTGCAGCGCCTTCAGGCCGTCCTTGATCGAATTCTGGTCAAACTTGAAGCGGAACTGGACAAACGGGCCCTGGGCGGTATAGTTGGCGGCCGAAAAATCCTTGTCATGGAAACCGACAACATTGTACCCCAGGCTGATCCAGGCGTTCTCCATGACATTGTAGCCCACGGACGGGCCGAAGCTGTAGCCGAACTGATGGCTGTCCCAGGTGTGCAGCATTGAGCTGCGCAGGCCGAGATCCCACTCTTTCGTCAGGTCGTAACGCCCTTCAATGCCGATCAGGTCGGTATAGCCGCTGTAATCATTTTCGTCGATCTTCTCCAGAACGTATTTAGCCCCGTACTGCAGAGATACCTGTGTCTGTTTGTCAGGCCTGTAGTTGGCATTCAGGTTGTTGACAATCCTTCTCCCCTGCGTGGACGAGGTGGCGGTCTTATCCTCGGTTGCGATCAGATCCAGCCGGTCGAGAATGATCCATTTAGTAACCGGCGGACGATAGGCAAGACCAAAGCGGAGGTCGCCAGCAGTCCTGCTGCTGCCGCCGGGCGACTGGGTGTGGAACAGCTGCAGCCTTGCCGTCCAGCCCCAGTTTAGTCCCTGTTCATTGATGAGTCCGGAAAGTATGCCCCATTTGTCATCCGTGTCACTGTTTCTAAATTCGACACGGTTCGACCAGACCAGTTTCTTTGCAGTGTAGTTCGCGCCGAGCGAGACAGCAGTGAAATCCTCACCGCCTGATGCCGGTGGGACATATCTGGGATTGTATAAACTGTAACCGGCCTTCTTCCGGATGGTCTGGTTATGATCCAGGCCACCGTCTACTACCCATTGGGGGGTCACCTGCCACTTCTGGGCAAGACCGACATTGGCAAATGTTCGCTCGCTGTTTTCTTTGATGTCGTTGACCATTGATGTCGCCATTGTGCCGCCGCTCCAGGGGGTTGTTTTCATGCCGACACGGGTGGTGTTGGTGTTGGCGGCGGTTCCGTAGGTAAGCTCTTCCTGGGCGAAGAGTTGCGTCTCTTTGGTCAGCTGGTAATCCAGGCCGAAAATGGATCTGGTCGGGAAATCGGTAGTATCGTTGTTGTTGAACAGTGACTGCTCGTGATCTGCCCGGAGTGTCAGCCGCTCATTCAGGGTTTTCCAACTGCCGCCGGCTGCTGCCTGAATCGATGTGTTGTTGCTGCCGTCCGCCAGCGAGTCATTGGCATAACGCAGACCGACTCTGCCGCTGTACTGCTTGTCAGTGTAGGTAGCCAGGCTTTCGATAAAGTCCCTGACAGCACCGTCCGCCAGGTTATACTGGCGATACGCCTGCCCACCGACCGCCAGCTGCTGGTTCAGTTTATACGCGCCATCAACGCCGAATTTGCGGGTGCCGGTTTCGCTTCCCTGCTGCTGGCCGAGACCGAAACCGCTCTCCTGTTCACGGTAATAGGCCCTGCCATCAAAGTTCTTGTCAGTATGGGTGATTTCGGCAAGCCAGGCATTGCCGTTGGTCTTTGTTGTCCCGACGTCGGTAGTGGTGGTGGCAAATTCAGCCCGTGCCCTTGTTCCCGGTCCCAGCTGCAAGCCGCCATCGACGCCGTACAGATTGCTCTCGCCGCTGACCTGACCTTCATGCACATAGGTGGCGCCGGCCTTGAGCCTGCCGTTCAGGAGCGTCGTCCCGGCCCGCCCGCCGTAGGTCAGCGCGTCACCGCCGGTATTGGTTATTTCATAGTCAACCACGATAAACACGGGGTTTAGTCGCTCATCCTTGCTTGGTACAGGGCTCTTGAAGAAGATGGCGCCGGTGTCGTAGTCGATAGTGTAGTCTATGAACCGGCTCAGCTGGCGTGAATCGGTGACGATCTCGCTGTGAAATCTGTCGTGGGTTTCAATGGTGATTTTATCGGAGTTGATGACAATCCCTTTGCGCGAGAGCCGGTACAGACCGGAGGTGCCGTCGCCACGCAGCTCATCCTTGACAAATGACTGCCCGGTTTCCGCACCGAAGACGGTAGCCTCGAAATTTTTCGAACGGAATTCGCTCTTGATGCCGTTCATCCTCCGGCTGTAACGGGAAAGCTCAGTGACCGTAAGGCCGGTGTCGTAATCACCGAACAGGGCATAGAACTGGTCACGTTCGATCTTCAGATAGAGCTTGCTCTGGCTTGCTGCTTCATACCCCTGGGCAGTGGCGTCACCATAGAGGGTGTAGTAGTTGTTAGGGTCGATGGTCTGGAAGAGGGCGTTGCCGGCAACCCCGGTCCGCTGCTTGGCACTGTCGTATGCCATGGTGAGGAGCCATTCACCCTTGATGGTCCCCTTGGCGTAGAGGGCAAGGCGCTCCCTGTCATAGAGATGATCTTCGGCCCCGGACGATTTCGCATTCTCCATGTGTCCGGAGAGCGTGTTGTAGCCAGCTGTCCCTTCGGCGATACCGACCAGTATCCAGTCACGCATCTTCGGCTTCACATAGGTTTCAACATCAAGCATCGCCTTGTTGTAGGAAAGTTGCGTGCGATACATGCCGCTGGAGGTGACCGGCTGGAAATTTATCCAGCCGTCGCCTGAGACAGAAACAGTTGCCATGGCTGCTGCCGTACCAAAGACGCTGTCTGTCAGGGGGCGTAACTCACCCCCTTTGAGGGTCAGCTCGACAGAGGCATGCACCGGTTTTTCGTCCTTGTCAAAAAGCCGTACCTGCATTTTGACCGGGGTTTTACCGTCGGCAATATTCCCGTCTGCAGAGACAAGTCGGATATAGGTAATTTCTCCGGCCCTGGCGATTGTGGTGCTCTTGTCGAAGCGGACGACACCAAAGGTGTCGACACCTTTCAATTGGAGGGTATGTTCGCCAACATCGCCAAAATCAACGCCGATATAGGTGTAAAGAGATTTATCTGACTTATGATCCTTCATGCTGAAACCGATGCGTTCAGCAGGCACCTCTTTACCATCTATCGACAGCACCGGGGTAAGTGCGGAGTTGAGCACAATACGCACCGCATTGATCTGGCTGGCGACAACGCTCTTATCCGGTGGTGACAGGATGCCGTCATCCTCTGTGACGTGATTGCCGTTATCTTTTGCCGGCTGTGCCACTGTGGGACTGACAACGGATTTTTCAATACGCTCCTGATACAGTTCGCTGTCGTCTTTAATGACGGTCTCCTGAGCAACCGGTTTATCTTTGTCAGGTAATGGCTCGTCAACCCTGTTTACTTCATCAAGAGCCGCTGAATAATCGGTATCTGCATTCAGGCTGCTTATCGACTTGTCGGCAGGATCAGAGAGGACGACAGCCACGCTGCTCTTCAGCTGCTCGATTGGATTTTCACCATCAAGCAGCGCCTGAAATTGCAGGCTCAGATTTTTCCCGTTGGCAATATCGGTAAAGGTGTAAGTGAGATTGGTCGCAGTCGTTTCCGGATCGTTGACAGCTTTTCCGGAAAATGAGGATGTCCCGGTAATGTACAGCAGGTTTGGCGGCAGTGTAATGGTAGCTTTGATGCTCTTTTGCGGGTTCTTGATATTTCGCAGGCGAACGCGGAAATGGACGACCCCTTCATTGACCGCGGCAAGCAGTTCCACGCGTTCGGCGTTATTTTCGGGTGCAACCGGTAGTTTGCTGGTTTTATTAAGCTGCTTATTCTGATCTGTTCCCTGCTGCTGCGGCTGCTGATTGCCCTGTGCAGGCGGCATGGCTGTTTCAGTTGGGTTTGAGGAAGATTGCGGTATCACAACTGTTTCTTTGAGCTGCAGCGGTGCAAGCGGCAGTGGCGCTTCATTCTTCTGCACGACCGGCGCACCGACCGTTTCCAGTTTTTCGACGCCGCTTCTCTCCTTGATCAGCTTG
>JAGFXN010000134.1 GCA_017861215.1 Deltaproteobacteria bacterium
ACTGGGCCTCGATCACCGGCACAACGCCAGGCAGAAACCCGTCAATCTGCCCGGAGGGGGTATCATACGGCGACGCATGCTTGATCAACCCCTCCCTCACTTCAAAAGAGAGGTTCAGTCCATTGAATCCTGCATAACGCTCTTCCAGTTCGTCAACCACCCGTAACGACTGACGGTTGTGTTCAAAGCCGCCATGATCCTTCATCAGACGGTTCAACACCTCTTCGCCGGTATGGCCGAAGGGAGTATGGCCAAGATCATGCGCCAGGGCAAGTGCTTCCGTCAACTCTTCATTCAGGCGGAGACGCCGGGCAACGGCCCTGCCGATCTGAGCAACTTCAAGAGAGTGGGTAAGCCTTGTCCGGTAATAATCACCCTCATGATTTACAAAGACCTGAGTTTTGTATTCAAGCCGGCGAAAAGCGGCAGAGTGAATGATTCTGTCACGATCGCGTTCGAATGCCGGACGTTGATCGCGGAAAACCTCGCGATAACGTCTGCCGAGAGACGCGCTGCTCTTTGCGGCGTAACCGGCAAGATCAGGCCTCTCAACTGATTCAAGTCTCATGCTGCACCCCCGTATTCTGTTAACATACCTCCGGCTGGCAAACTGTCAATCAGAAATGTTTTCTTGACGCTCCCCGAGGGTCATGATAAAGAATTAACGCTTTCAAAAACGCCGATATTACGGACAGTAAGATGCCTGGCTCCATTTTCGCACCCCATATTCCCGAACAGATCAGAAACCTTCTCGGCACCGCATCAAAAGTCTGCGTTGTCCATGGCAGCACTATCTACAACAACCTTGCCGACACACCCTTCATCATCATGGGCTGCAATACCCGGATAAAACATGTCATCCCGGGCATCATGCGTGCCGCAGAAGAACTGGATGCCCTGATCGCCTTTGAACTGACGGCGACTGAAGGGGGTATTGACGGTGGCTATACCGGCCAGACGCCCGACCAGTTTGTCAGGACGTTGACGGCATATGCCGAAGCCTGCCATTTTACGAAACCCTTCATCATTCACGCTGATCACATCACCGTAAAAAACGGTTCGGATGAAGAGATCAAGGCTGCCAGAGAACTTATCCGCGCCCAGCTTGCCGCCGGGTACAGCTCATTTGCCCTTGACGCTTCTTTCTCCCCGATTGCCGAGAACATCAGCATCCTGTCCCGCATCGTGCCTGATCTTGCGGCACACGGGGTCGGCATAGAGGTTGAGCTTGGCGAGGTGACCCCGGTGAACCGGGATTCAAACCTGACGACCGTAGCCGACGTCGAAGAGTTTTTGAGCGGTCTCGCCCAATGCGGCATCCAACCGCAACTGCTGGCAATTGACAACGGCAGCAAGAGCGGCAACTATCTTGATGGTCAGCACGTAAGCATCGATCTGCAGCGAACCGGTGAAATTTTTGCCGCGGCCCGAAATTTCGGGGTTTCTGGCCTTGTCCAGCACGGCATAACCGGCACCCCTCTCAGAATTGTCGGCAAGCTTGCCGAATACGGTATCAGAAAAGGGAATATCGGCACACTCTGGCAGAATGTTGCCCATGCCGGCCTGCCCCCCGAACTGGTTGACGAAATGAGAGACTGGGCACGGGAGCAGAAACGGGATATCAAGTATGCAACTGCCGTTTTCGCGGAGAGGATAAACACCATCGACGCTGCAGATGTCAAACTTATTGCCGACCTTGCCTATCGTGAAGCGAAAGAATTCATCACCGCATTTCAAGCAAAAGGGAGCGTTGCCAGACTGGCGGCAGCGCTCAAAGCCGGGTGAGAGTAATCGCCGGCTCTGCCCGCGGCAGAACCCTTCTGTCTCCGGCCGGCAACAGGATCAGACCTACGGCAGACCGGGTAAAGGAGGCGCTGTTCAGCTCTCTTGGCAGCAGATTCGGCGCTTTGAACGGCCTGGCGGTTCTTGATCTGTTTGCCGGATCGGGCGCACTCGGCATCGAAGCCTTGAGCAGGGGAGCGGCATCCGCCCTTTTTGTAGACAACCATCCGGATTCTCTGCAACTGGTACGCAAGAATCTGGAGCTGACCGGCCTGGCAAAGTCGGCAGAAATTCTCCGTCTGGATGTTCTGCGGGCGCTGACAGTTCTGCAGGCGGGCGACAAGCGTTTCGACATTATTTTTGCTGATCCGCCCTATGCCGATCAAGAGCTTGCAGGGCAGATACTGCTTGCCGCCGGTTCAGTTACCACTGCTGACGGCATCATCGTCCTGGAAACTGACAGGAAAGCTGACCTGCTGCCGCACAATCTCATGCTTCTCAGCAAAAGAATCTACGGCGACACTGCTGTCTGGCTATTCACGGCAAGTGCCTGATGCAGCAGATGTACCGTAACCTTAACCTCGACCTTGACCTGCCGTGAGGCCCCCATGCCACGTAAAATTGCTGTCTATCCAGGCTCCTTCGACCCGATAACCTACGGGCATCTTGACATCATCAACCGCGCCCTGCGGATATTTGACAGAATCGTTGTCGCCGTTGCCGGCAACAGCTCAAAAAACGCGCTGTTTCCCATTGATGAGCGCATCGCTCTCATCCGTGAAGTTCTGGCCGGCAATGACCGGGTGAAAGTTGACACCTTTGACGGTCTTCTGGTAGATTATGTACTTTCACAGGAATCAACCGTAATTATCAGGGGATTGCGGGCGGTCTCCGACTTTGAATATGAATTTCAGCTCGCCCAGATCAACAGGGGCATCACCCTTGAGGTGGAGACCCTCTTCATGATGACTTCGGTACCGTACAGTTACCTCTCATCATCCGTCGTCAAAGAGATCAGCTCACTGAAAGGTCCGGTTGACAACCTTGTTCCGCCACTGGTAAAAAAAGCACTTGAAGCGAAGTTTTCATAATCACCTCACAGTAGAGACGCAAGGAGAAAGCAATGAACCCATTAGCTGTTGAATTGAATGACCTTCTCACCCAGCACAACCCGCATGTATTGGAGATGCTCTCCGATCTCGGCAAAAACCTCTTTTTCCCCAAAGGGATACTGACCCAGTCGGCAGAAGCAAAAGAGAAGGCACACAAGTTCAATGCCACCATCGGTATTGCCACCGAAAACGGCGGTCCGATGTTCCTGCAGTGCATCCAGGACAAGTTGTCCGCTTTCGATCCGAAGGATATCTATCCCTACGCCCCGCCTGCCGGCAAACCGGAACTGCGCGCCCTCTGGCGGGAAAAGATGCTGCGGGAGAACCCCAGCCAGCGGGGCAAGCACTTCAGCAACCCGATTGTCACCAATGCCCTTACCCACGGCCTCTCCATCGTTGCCGACATGTTCATCGACAAGGGGGACCATTTGATCCTGCCCGACATGCTCTGGGGGAACTATAACCTGACCTTCGGTACCTGCTCCGGCGCCATTCTCAAGAAGTTTCCGACCTTCACCGCCACCGGCGGCTTCGACATCGATGCTTTCAAGGCTGAATTGAAAAACAGTGCCGAAGAAAAAGGCAAGGCAGTAGTGCTGCTCAACTTCCCCAACAACCCCAGCGGCTACACCCCGACCGTTGCCGAAGGCGATGCCCTGGTGGCGGCCATTCAAGAGGTGGCCGAGGCTGGCTGCAATATCGTCGCTATCACCGACGACGCCTATTTCGGTCTCTTCTATGAAGACAGCCTCAAAGAATCCCTGTTCGGCAAACTCGCCAACCTCCATCCCCGCATCCTGGCGATCAAGCTCGACGGCGCCACCAAGGAGGAATTCGTCTGGGGCTTCCGTACCGGCTTCATCACCTTTGCCGACGGTAACAGCTACGAAAACAGTCCGGTCATGACCGCTCTTGAGAAAAAAGCCATGGGCATCATCCGCGCCCGCATCTCCAACTGTCCGCACCCTTCCCAGACGTTCGCCATAGAGGCGTTGCGTTCACCGAAATTCCTCGAGCAGAAGGATGAGAAACTGCAGGTGCTGAAGGGCCGCGCCCTCAAGACCAAGGAAGTTCTTAACAGCGGCAAGTACGATAAAGCCTGGGTTTACTACCCGTTCAACTCCGGCTACTTCATGTGCCTGAAGCTCAAAACAGTGGATGCCGAAAAACTACGCATCCATCTTCTCGACAAGTATGGTGTCGGCGGCATCTCCATCGGCAAGACCGACCTGCGTATTGCCTTCTCCTGCATTGATGAAAAGGATATCCCCGAACTCTTCGATATCATCTACCAGGCGGTTCAGGATCTGACCTGACAAGCAGGAGACGCTGCTTATTGAAACAACCATACAAATTAATTGCTGCGACCAGGCGGGTGACTTTCACCCGCCCTTTTCTTTGCCATCCTGCCCCAACAGCAGCGCCCGCACCCTTTCCTGCCGGTACTTGAAAATCCTCTCCAGCTGGGCGCGTACCAGTGGATAGGCAAGTTCCCCCATAGGAGCGGCAGGCAGCCTGTAGAGCACCTCATCTTCAATAATGGTCGAGCCGGCCGCGCCGTCGCGGAAGGAATGGCGGTGAATCCAGGTCTGATAGGGGCCCTCCAGCTGTTCATCGACAAACAGATGAGGCGGATTCCACACCGTGATACAGGTTTTCCAACGGAAAGAGACGCCAAACAGCTGCAGCCGGTACTCTATTTCTGCCCCTGCTTTCATTGCTATGGGGAGCGGGGTGAGAATGCAAAACTTCAGCTCCGGAGGAGTAAGCCGTTCCAGATTGGCGGCATCAGAGAAAAGACTGAAAACCTCCTGCCTCGGCAGGGGAAGCTGCATGGTATAGTGCAGGGTGTGATCAACCATGATTCTTTGCGGTCACCCTCCATAGACGACAACAGGTACTTGCCGACAGGCGTCGCGAGAATGCTACGCATCTTCTGTGGAAGATTCTGCCGGGCAAACAATACTGCTTGCTGTACGTATGGGAATAAGCCTCATCCGCTACCTGTTTGTCAAGTGATGAATGACGCGCATGAAGCCTGTTCAACGGCTCATTTTCATTTAAGCTTTTGCAATCGGCGGCAGACATGGCATAATCGAATCATAATTTCAACCAGACAAGGAGCCTGCCTGTGGATACCATTGAAGCCATACAAACCAGAAGAAGTGTGCGCAAATTCGCCGCCACGGCTGTCGAAC
>JAGFXN010000135.1 GCA_017861215.1 Deltaproteobacteria bacterium
CCCTTCGCCCGGTTTCTCAACCAGCTACGTTCGCCTTTACCCAGGCGACGATATCCTCGGTCGAAGTGCCCGGAGTGAACACCTCTTTCAGCCCGGCCGCCTTGAGACCCGGAATGTCATCTTCCGGAATCACGCCGCCGCAGAAAACGGCGATGTCAGCGGCATTCTTCTCACGAAGCAGCTGGCAGACCCTGGGGAGGAGCGTATTGTGTGCGCCGGAAAGGATTGACAGGCCGATGCAGTCAACATCCTCCTGAATAGCCGCAGAGACAATCTGCTCGGGAGTCTGGTGCAGACCGGTGTAAATCACCTCAAGCCCGGCATCCCGGAAAGCCCTCGCCACGACCTTGGCCCCTCTGTCATGCCCGTCCAGTCCGGGTTTGCCTACAAGAATCCGCAATTTTCTCTCAGCCATATCGGTTATCCTCCCTGTTTTATATGTTGAACTCATGGGCGAAGGGCTAAGGGCCAAAGGCTAAAGTAAACCCAGGAAAATCCTTCGCCTTTAGCCCTTAGCCAGTTTTTACGCTGCCATCATCTTTCAATGCCACGACGGGCCGGCACTCCGGCCTTATAATAATGCTTTATCTCCACCATCTCCGTAACCAGATCAGCCGCTTCGATTACCTGCTGATGAGCATTTCTGCCGGTAAGCACAACTTCGACCTGTTCCGGGCGAAGCCGCAGCAACTCCAGCAGAGCGTCAACCGGCAGCAGTCCGAAACCGATGGCACCGTTCACCTCATCAAGAATCACCATGTCATACTCGCCCGACAGAAGCTTTTCTTTTGCAAGAGCAAGCGCCTTTACGGCAAGGTCGATATCCTCCTGCGCCGGATTATCCTTGTTGACCCACCCCTCCCTGCCGAAGGGGATAATGGTCAGATCCGGAGCCAGGCGGGCAGCGGCCAGATGCTCGCCATAGGGGCCGCCCCCTTTCATGAACTGGATCATGACAACCTTCAGCCCGCACCCCACAGCCCGGAAAGCCAGCCCGAGAGCCGCTGTTGTCTTGCCTTTGCAGTTGCCGGTGTAAACCTGCACACACCCCCGATCCAGCTTCATCATCCCCCCGCAGCTCTCGTGACCGCTTGCATTTTAAAAGAGATATAATAGCAATCCACTGAAATTGCTGTCAAGGCGAAAGCAGACGCAGGGTTGCATAAAATGGGCTAAGAGACCGCCGCCGCAGTGATGCGCAGAGAAATGACGACACCACCGTACCCGTCAGCACGGGCGCAAAAGCGGTGCGGTGGCTTGCAGCCGACGCGAAATATCCGGGCGTTGTCACCGAACGCCGTGGAGATATCCGGCGCAGGGTTATGGCGTGGCTGCCGAAATTGACAAAGGATGCCCGCATTGTCTGCGCAAACGGGACAGGCACTATTGCAGATCTGTAAACCGATAGCCGCCTGGCCGTTATCAGGCTGCCGAATCAGCCGCCTCGTACCGGCAGCATTGCCTTGCTGACAGGTTCCATGGCGGTTCACCTCACTACAACTGGAAGGACACTATTGCCGCTGGGGCGGACTGGGGGAGCGTACTTTCGTTTGACTTTATAACTATTCTAACGTACGGTAATAAAACAAAAATTTTTCAAAAGAGTGGGAGTTTCCATCACTCGGAAAAAATACGGTCAGCGCTATGCACCGAAATGGCAAAACCTGAGTAATCAGGTGACGCAAAGCTACCTGTCCATAGCTGGTGGATAGAGGGGTTTTCGAAGAGGCATAAAGGGGAAAGCCTACCTTTACGGTCGGCTTTTTTTGTTATCATCCGTACTGCAAATAACCGAAGATCATGACGCGCAGCCGAGGGAAACAACAGACCATGTATCGTTCAGCGGCAGTCGCCATATCGGGGTGGCTCACTCACAACTGCTGAGAGAAGGAAATTTGACCATGGCGATGATCTGTTTTGCGTATAACGGCCGCTTCATCCCTTCCGTGATGCTGCGGTATTGTGCTGCCGGCTTCGCCGTGGCATTCATGCTGCTCACCTCCACCTGCAACGCCCTGGCCGAGCAGAAATTCCCTCCCCAATCCCAGGATATCGTCGAATGAAACCGCTCTCGCCCTTATGCAGGCTGTTTTGCGCCTTTCCGCTGCGGCAGAAACTGATGGCCATCACCCTCCTGACGAGCGCGATCGTGCTGAGCGTGGCGGTAAGCGCCCTGATCGTCAACGAGACGATCACCTCCCGCCGGGCGATCAGGGAAGAGCTGCTTGCCCTGGCGGACATTGCCGGCAAGAACGCCGCTGCCGCCATCATGTTCAACGACCAGCATGCGGCCAATGAAACCCTGGCCGGCCTGAGCGCCAATCCCCGCATCATCGGCGCCTATCTCCTCGACCAGGATGGCCGGCTTTTTGCGTCCTACCATCTGTCGGGCGAAGCCGAGGCGCAGATGTGGCGCGAAAAGTTGAATAATGCCGATAGCCTGCGGGACTGGGGCCATGGTTTTCCCGTGGCAAAGAAGATCCTTGTCGACGGGAAACCGGTCGGAACGGTGGTCATTCACAGTGACATGGTGGAGCTCCACAAGAAGCTACGGCTGTTCCTCGGCGTAGTCGCCATGATCATGCTGGCTTCGTCAGCCCTCGCCTACCTGCTGGCAAGATGGCTGCAGGGGCTGATCTCGCGGCCCGTCATGGAACTGGCCACGGCCATGAAGCGAGTCTCCACCGAGAAAAACTATGCGCTGCGCGCAACGGCCGCGAGTAATGACGAGATCGGCGACCTGATCGGCGGCTTCAACGAGATGCTCGGCGAGATCGAGGCGCGGGACGAGATTCTCAAGCAGCGTCAGGAGCATCTGCAGCTGCTGGCGCATTTCGACACTCTGACCCGTCTCCCCAACCGCATGCTCTTCAACGACCGCCTTACCCAGGCACTGTATCAGGCCGGCCGGACCGAACAGAAGATGGCGGTCATGTTCGTCGACCTCGACCATTTCAAGGATATCAACGATACCTTCGGCCACCGTATCGGCGATCTCCTCCTCGAGTTGGTGGCGGTCAGACTGCAGCACATCATCCGCTCCTGCGACACCGTGGCGCGGATGGGAGGGGATGAGTTCACCCTCTTCGTGCAGGACGTGAAGACCGCAGAGAATGCCTGTCTTGTCGCGCAGAAGATCGGCAGCGAGCTTGCCGATCTCTACCTGATCGAGGGCAAGGAAGTCTTCGTCACGGCGAGCATCGGCATCGCCCTGTTCCCCGAAGACGGCATGACAGTGGACGAGCTGCTCCGCTGCGCCGATACCGCCATGTACCAGGCCAAGGAAAACGGCAAGAACCATTTCGAATTCTACTCAAAGGAAATGAATGTCAGGACCAGCCAGCGTCTGGAGATGCAAAAGCACCTGTGCCAGGCCCTGGAGCGGGATGAACTCGAGCTCTACTATCAGCCCAAGGTGGCCGTGGCAAGCGGGCGGGTTACCGGCATGGAAGCGCTGGTCCGCTGGCGGCATCCGGACCAGGGAATGATCCCGCCGGGACGGTTCATCTCCCTGGCAGAGGAATCGGGGCTGATCATCCGGCTCGGCGAATGGGTACTGCGCAGCGCCTGTCAGCAGGTCATGGCCTGGCAGGCCGAGGGCTACGAGCCTTTGCGCGTGGCGGTCAACGTTTCCGGCTACCAGTTCCGGCGGCAGAACTTTGCCGCGACGGTGGCCGGTATCGTGGCGGAGACCGGATTCGATCCGGCCTTCCTCGAACTGGAACTCACGGAAAGCACCATCATGCGAAACGTGGAGGCTACCGTCGGCACCCTCAATGCCCTGAAGGAGATGGGAGTGCACATTGCCATTGACGACTTCGGCATCGGCTATTCATCGCTGAGTCAGCTGAAGCGTTTCCCCATCGATTCGCTGAAGATCGACCGCTCCTTCATCTGCAATGTCACCTCCAGCAAAGATGACCTGGCCATCGTCGTGGCGATCATCGCCATGGCCCGCAGTCTTGGCCTGAAAATCATCGCGGAAGGGGTGGAGACCGCCGAACAGATGGCGGTGATCTGCGAGCAGGGTTGCCACGAGATGCAGGGCTACCACTTCAGCAGGCCCGTGCCGGCAATGAAGTTCATCGAGTTCCTGCGCCGCAGGGAAGCAGCTCCCCGTCTCACGGGAGACTTGGCCGCAGCTGTCGATGGTGCCGTTGACCATGCCGCCTGATTGCTCACATTGGCTCTGCTTGCCGGGATCGTTGCCGTGCCTGAGCGGTAGCGTTCAAAAAAAAATTCTGCATCAGCATCTGGAACTGCCATGAGGACCACTGGGAACCCTATGCACGCTGCCATGAATCCTTGCCGGAAAACTGCCGGCATGGCCGTGACCGCTGCCGTTCCCGGGCGGCCGCGAGCAGGATTTGCAACGCAAGGCTTCACGCTGGTCGAGCTGACTGTTGTCGTCGCCATCCTGGGCGTTTTAGCCACCTTGTCTATCCCTGCCTATAACGGTTATCAGTACAAGGCCCAGGTGGCGGTCACCATAGCGGAGCTCCGCATGCTGGACAAGGAAATCATGATCTATACTATGGAAAGCACTAAAAATTTACTGCCCGAATCCCTGAACGACATCAAGCGGGGGGATCTGCTCGACCGGTGGCATCACCCCTACCAGTACCTGAACCATGCCGGAGTCAAGGGCAAGGGGGATATGCGCCGGGACCGCTTTCTGAACCCCCTGAACGCGGATTATGATCTCTACAGCCTGGGCAGGGACGGGGAAAGCAAGCCACAGCTCTCCTTTAAAACAAGCCAGGATGACATAGTCCGCGCTGCAAGCGGCAACTATTTCGGCCTGGCTGCCGACTTCTGACAGGGATCTGACGATGAAAACAACCAAATCCATCATACACAGCATCGTGGGGCGGAGAATACTCGGCCTTTTCATAGCATGCGCCCTGCTCCCGATTTGCGGTCTGGCTTTCCTTACTCTCCGCCAGGTATCCGTCAAACTCCAGGAAGAGTCTCAGCAGCGCCTCAAGCAGACGAGCAAGAACATCGCCATGTCCATTCTTGAAGGGCTGTCCTTTATCC
>JAGFXN010000136.1 GCA_017861215.1 Deltaproteobacteria bacterium
ATGAAAAATTATGCCCGGAGTCATTGCGGATGGAGCTGCTGCGAAAAAAAGTGCTGCGCTACATCAGGGAGCACGCTCTCTGCGCGCCGGGAGATACTCTGATTGTTGCTTTTTCGGGAGGGGCCGACTCGGCGTCGCTTCTGGACATTCTTGCGCATCTTCCCGGCTATAAGCTGCGACTCGTCGTGGCGCACCTGAATCATCTGCTCAGGGGCGTAGAATCGGATAACGACGAACTTTTTGCCCGGACGGCGGCAGACAGGTACCATTACCCTTTTGTCCTTGCCAGGGTAGATGTTGCCGCGCTGGCCCTGAAAACGGGATTCTCTCTTGAGGAGGCAGGGAGAGAGGCGCGCTACGCGTTCTTGCGCGAAGTTGCCGCCAAGTATGCGGCCGCTGCCGTGGCGGTTGGGCATCACAAGGGCGATCAGGCAGAAACGGTACTGATGAGGCTATTACGTGGCGCTGGCGGGAGCGGACTCTCCGCAATGCGCCCAAAAAGCGCAGACCGCATGATTGTGCGACCGCTGCTCTCCCTGCGGCGGCCGGAGATTGAAGCATACCTGCAGAAGGGGGGGCTCCCGTGGCGTGAGGACAGCAGTAATACCGCCGTCAGGTTTCTGCGCAACCGGATCAGGCATGAACTCCTGCCGTACCTTGGGAGCTTCAATGCGGATATTGAGGAGCGCTTGTGCCGGACCGCCGAGGCTCTTGCCGCGGATGAAGAACTGCTCGAAACCGCTGCCGCCGGCGCATTTTCACGGACAGTAGCGGTCACCGCTTCCGGGGCGGAAGCAGATATCGACGTACTCTGCCTAGAACCGCTCCCTCTGCGCAAGCGTTTGTACCGGCAGGCACTGCAGGCTGTCAAAGGCGATCTGCGGCGGATATCTTTCACGCATCTGGCTGCCATCGACAAGCTCGTTTTTGCCGCCCGGCCGAACAGTGAGCTAACGCTGCCCGGCGGCATCAGGGTCGTCAGGGCGTATCGCTCGCTGCGCTTTACCAGGCAGCTCGAAGATCCTTTGCCGGCAGGCGGTGAACTGCTCCTCGAAAGTCCGGGTGACTACCCGCTCCCGTGCGGCGGCAGACTGCGCATAGAAGAGCATGCCGAGACTTGCGCTGCCGGTCAGGCTGCCGGGGCATATACCTTGGCTGCTCTTGCCGGGCAGCTGCAGTTCCCTTTGACGGTGCGCTATTTCAGGGAGGGGGATCGCTTTATCCCGATGGGGATGAACAGCCGCAAAAAACTGAAAAATCTTTTTATCGACAGAAAAATACCGCGGCACGCCAGAAAAAAGATCCCGCTACTGGTTGACAGGGGGGAAATTGTCTGGGTCTGCGGCGTACAGGCCGCGGAACAAATGAGAGCCATTGCGGTTGACAACGGCGTGCCGCGGTTACTGCTAACGTATACAGCGGCCGTTGCTCGCTATTAAATCTTGTCATGAAACGGCTGTTATGCTAGCTTTCGATGAATTTCATCGATACGAACGCTCTGCTCCGGAACTGGGTACAGCTAGAGATAAAAGGGGGCAATTTTGAACCAGTTTTATAAGAATCTCTCTTTGTGGTTGGTCATCAGCCTGATGATGATCCTGCTTTTCAACATCTTCAACAAGCCGAAGCCGACACAGGAGAGACTGAACTACAGCGATTTCATCACCGCCGTTGACGCCGGCAAAGTGAAGTCGGTCGTCATCTCCGGCAATGACCTGCTCGGCAAGTACACCGACGGCAAGGAATTCAGGACCTACCGCCCTATTGATGCTTCGATTACAGAGACCCTGATTGAGAAAAAGATAGAGGTTTCCGCCAAGCCCGAGGAGGAGAAGTTCTCCTGGTTCTCCATCTTCATCTCCTGGTTTCCACTGATTCTGCTGGTCGGCGTCTGGATTTTCTTCATGCGCCAGATGCAGGCAGGGGGCGGCAAGGCAATGTCGTTCGGCAAGAGCCGTGCCAAGCTGCTGACCGAATCGCAGACAAAGATCACTTTTGAAGATGTTGCCGGCATTGAAGAGGCCAAGGAGGAGTTGGAGGAGATAATCCAGTTTCTCAAGGATCCCAAAAAATTCACCAAACTCGGCGGGCGTATCCCGAAAGGTGTTCTGCTGATGGGTCCGCCGGGAACCGGCAAGACCCTGCTGGCTCGGGCGATTGCCGGCGAAGCGGGAGTGCCTTTTTTCTCGATCTCCGGCTCTGATTTTGTCGAGATGTTTGTCGGCGTCGGTGCCAGCCGGGTGCGTGATCTCTTTGTACAGGGGAAGAAAAGTGCCCCGTGCATCATCTTCATTGATGAGATCGATGCTGTCGGTCGCCACCGCGGCGCAGGTCTGGGCGGGGGGCATGATGAGCGTGAGCAGACCCTGAACCAGCTGCTGGTCGAGATGGACGGCTTTGAGTCCAATGAAGGGGTGATCCTGATTGCCGCGACCAACCGCCCGGATGTCCTTGATCCGGCGCTGCTCAGACCGGGGCGTTTTGACCGGCAGGTGGTTGTGCCGCGGCCTGATGTCAAGGGTCGCGAGATGATCCTCAAGGTTCATGCCAAGAAAGTTCCGCTTGCCCAGAATGTCAATCTGGAAATCATGGCCAAGGGGACGCCGGGGTTTTCCGGTGCGGATCTCTCCAATGTGGTCAATGAAGCGGCGCTGCTTGCTGCCCGCCGTGGCAAGGAACAGGTGGAGATGATCGATTTTGACGATGCCAAGGACAAGGTGCTGATGGGTGTCGAGCGGCGCAGCATGGTCATTTCCGAGGAGGAGAAGAAGGGCACGGCATTTCATGAAGCTGGCCACACTCTGGTTGCCAAACTGCTGCCGGGGAGTGACCCCATCCATAAGGTTTCCATTATTCCGCGCGGCAGAGCCCTTGGCGTAACAATGCAGCTGCCGATCGAGGACAAGCACAGTTATACAAAAGAGTCTCTGCTCGACCGGATTGCCGTCCTTATGGGTGGCCGCGCCGCCGAGGAGATCGTTTTCAGCACCATGACCACCGGCGCCGGCAACGATATCGAGCGGGCTACCGATATGGCGCGCAAGATGGTTTGCGAGTGGGGAATGAGCGACAGGCTGGGACCGGTATCGTTCGGCAAGAAGGATGAGCAGATCTTCCTCGGACGGGAGATGGCGACCCAGAAGAATTACAGTGAAGCGACCGCGGTCGAGATTGATACTGAAATCAGGCGGATTGTCGACGACAATTATTCCAGGGTGAAGCAGATGATTGCTGACAACATCGAGAGTCTGCACCGCATCGCCAATGCCTTGATCGTGAAGGAAAATCTGAGCGGCGCTGAAGTGGAAGCGATCATGAAAAATGAAGCGCCTGCTCCCGATGAAGACGCCATTGTGGCGTAAATGAGTACGATCCCGCCTGCGGCATTGTGGCGTTTTGGCAGCAGAACCCTTGATCTTTCGGCCCGTCCCTGCGTCATGGGGGTACTGAATGTCACCCCCGACTCATTTTCGGACGGCAGCAGCTACCGTACCGTTGCTGATGCTGTTGCCGCTGCGTTGCAGATGGTTGCGGACGGAGCTGATATTATCGATGTCGGCGGCGAAAGCACCAGACCGGATGCTGCGCCTGTTGCTGCAGCTGAAGAGTTACAAAGAGTCATGCCGGTCATTGAACGGCTTGTCGGGAAGATACCGGTACCCCTCTCCATCGATACCTGGAAAGCCTCGATTGCTGCCGCTGCTCTGCAGGCCGGCGCAGAGATTGTTAATGACATCAGTGCCATGACGTTTGACCCGCGGATGGTGGAGGTTGTTGCCGGATCTGAAGCCGGTCTGGTTCTGATGCACACGCGGGGTACCCCGGCTGCGATGCAGAAAGACACGGCTTACCTTGATGTCATGGCTGAAATTGCAGCGTTTCTGCAGAGTGCGATTGACAGCGCAGTCTCTGCGGGTATTCAGAAAGAGCGGCTGGTTGTTGACCCCGGCATCGGCTTTGGCAAAAGCGCGGCCGGCAATCTGGAAATTATCCGCAGGCTGCGGGAGCTTACAGTAGTAGACCGCCCGATTCTGATCGGTACATCGCGTAAATCTTTTATCGGCACGGTCCTGGGGCGTGAGGTGACGGACCGGCTGTTCGGGACTGCCGCATCGGTGGCAGTGGCAATGATGAACGGCGCGTCGATCTTCAGGGTTCATGATGTCCGGGCAGTGCGTGACACGGTTGATATGGTCAGGGCGATAATCTCTCCTGAGTTCGTATGAATATTTCCGGTGAGTGCCATGTGGGAATTTCTGCAAAAAACCGACGGCCTGTTGACCTTCGTAGATATCCTGCTGGTCTCATTCGTCATCTATCGGCTAATGCGCCTTCTCAGGGAGTCAACGGCAGTACGAATCCTGCTTGTCCTGCCGCTGGTCATTATCGCCTACCTTGCAGCCCGTCTCAGCGGACTGGTCACCTTTACCTGGCTTCTCGACAACTTTATCCTCTCCATGGTTCTTGTTATAGTACTGATTTTTCAGTACGACATCCGGCGCGCGCTGCTCTCGTTCAGTCGCGGCAGAGTGGCCAGGGCTGAGGGAGATGACCACCATGAAGACGCATCAGCAGCCCTTCTCGATCAGCTTGCCGATGCCGCCCATGCTCTTTCCGAGAGGAGAAACGGTGCTCTGATTGTCATCGAACGGGAGATGTCGCTGGAACACTTTCTGGAGGTCGGCACCGAGATTGACGCCAAGGTTACCAGTGAACTGATCTCTTCAATTTTCTTGCCGTACTCACCTATTCATGACGGTGCTGTGATCATCAGGCACGGCAAGCTTACCCAGGCAGGCTGCTTTCTCCCGTTAACGCAGAATCCTGATGTTGCCAAAGAGCTTGGAACCCGTCACCGCGCCGCAATCGGCCTGACAGAACTGGTCGATGCTCTGGTGATCGTTGTTTCCGAGGAGTCCGGTTCGATTTCAGTTGTGTCCGGTGGGAAGATCACCAGTAATCTTGAGCCTGTGCTGCTGCGGAAACTGCTCCGCCGGATGGTGGAGCCGAGGTGGCTGCAATG
>JAGFXN010000137.1 GCA_017861215.1 Deltaproteobacteria bacterium
CGCTCTACGCATCTTTCGACTCACCCTCCGTCTCCTCTCGCACCTGGCTCTGGCCGTTTTTCGGTTACTCTACCGACAGCAAGAAAGATGAAGAGGAACGGGACTATCTCTGGCCATTATTGTTGACGGTAACGGGCAGCAAGCGTACTGTTACAAAATTTCTGCCTTTCTATTCCGACGAGCGCAGCGAAGATGCGACCAAAAGCTGGTATCTCTGGCCGTTCTATAGAAATGATACCCTGCAGTCGCCGCACTACCGTCAGGAAAGAGATAAAGTACTCTTCTTCCTCTTTTCCAACACGGTGGAAAGCTGGGCACAGGATGGCAAGGAGCGCCGCAGAATGGCTCTATGGCCTCTATTCCTTTATAGCAGCAGCGCTGACGGCGAGAAAAGACTTACTCTGCCGGCACTCGTGGAACCTATACTGGACAGAGAGGGTATCGAAATACTATGGGCACCGCTCTGGAGGATCTACGTTCAGCAGTGGAATGAGCAGGGAGACTCCTCTCTCTCTCTCTTCTGGAACCTTTACTGGCATGACAGGAGCAAGGATTCGCTGGGATGGGAACTGTTCCCTCTCTACAGGCAGAGATCAGCACCTTTATTTTTAGAGGTGCAGATACTGAAAGGGCTGATAAACTACAGTGAAAGCAGTAGCAGACGCCGATTATCTCTATTCTGGCTGCCGTTCGGTTATGACTGGCAAGGCGAAACATCCGCACAAGAGAGTACCCATTGAAAAACTTATTTGATTTCATCGGCAAAAAAATCATGTATTTCCTGACAATCGTCGGCGAAATGATCATTCTCCTTTGCCAGACAGTCTACTTTTTCAAGGAAGCTCCCAGAAACCTCAACAGTATTGCGACCCAGATGCTGATTATCGGCTATGAAACGCTGCCGGTAGCATCTGTCATGGCTTTTTTTGTCGGCATGGTTCTGGCCTTACAGACAGGCGTGGAGCTTAACAAATACGGCGGGCAGAACATTATCGGCGCCATTGTCGGTCATTCGATGGTAAGAGAGCTTGGCCCGGTAATGACCAGCTTTCTAGTTGCCGGCAGAGCAGGTTCAGCGATGGCGGCAGAGATCGGTGTCATGAAGGTCTACGAAGAGATCGATGCCCTGAAAACTCTCGACATTCATCCGGTGCGCTATCTTGCCATGCCGCGCCTGATTGCCTGCCTGATATGCGTGCCGGCACTCGTTATCTATGCAGATCTCGTCGGCATTGCCGGTGGCGCACTGATCAGCAATTTTCACCCGCAAATCTTTGTGTCCTACTGGATATATTACGACAGCATTCAAGACGCCCTGAAACTGAAGGAGATAGGCATCGGCCTGATCAAGGCTTTTGCCTTCGGCGGTATCATAGCCCTGGTATGCTGTTATATAGGATTCACCACCAGAGGCGGACCGAGGGGCATCGCACGCTCGACAACAAGATCAGTTGTTCTTTCTTTCATGATGATCCTGGTTGCAGACTACATTCTGACCCGCCTACTCATGTAGTCTGAGTCAAGGAGGACCAATGCCGCACACATTAGAACGAAAAGTCGGTTTCTTTTTCATACTCTCACTGATACTTCTCGGTGTCATGCTTGAAATAGGTGAAAAGTGGAACCCGTTTGAAAAGAAGACCGTCTACAAAACCTATCTAAGCACGGTAACAGGCCTGAAAGTTGGCGATCCTGTCAGACTTGCCGGTGTCAACGTCGGCAAAATCAACACCATTGCCGTTCAGGACCAAATAGTTGAAATAGTTTTTGAAGTTACTCCAGGCACAAAAATCAAAACAGACACTATTGCCAGTCTCCGGCTTACCAATCTTCTCGGCGGGCAGTTTTTGAGCCTCTCCTTCGGCTCTCCATCGGCGCCGATCCTTGAAGGGGGAGGGATTGTCAAAGGCAAGGATTCTGCCAACATCGACCTGATAGTCGAAACAGTAAACGATGTTGTGAAAGACGCAAAAGTAATGATTAATGACATCAACAGGAACCAGAATGAGGTCATGCAAAAGATCTCCCTGATACTTGACGATAACAGGGCAAATCTGGCAGATTCGATTGCCAACTTCAAAAGTATTACTGCCAAGATTGACAGCGGCGAAGGTTCTCTTGCCCTGCTCCTGAACGACAAGCAGCTTTACACAACCTTAAAGGATGCCGGAGAGAACATCAACTCGGTGGCGGCTAAGATAAACAGCGGCGAGGGGACCCTTGGCAAACTGGTAAACGATCCGGCAATATTCAATGACCTGAAAAGCGCTAGCGGTGACATCAAAGACGGCGCAGGTCACATGAGCGCCGGCTTCAAGGAGATAAAAGAGGTTGCCCAAAAAATCAACCGTGGTGACGGCACACTCGGCAAACTGGTAACAGACGATACAATGTATACCGATCTCAAAGAGACTACAAAAAATCTGAGTGAGATTACTCGAAAAATAAATTCCGGAGAAGGAACCATCGGCAAACTCGTCAATGAAGACAAGCTGTACCGCGACACAACAGCAACGATGAAAAAGATTGAAAAAGCGGCGGAAGGGGTCGGCGACACCGGTCCGATATCTGTGCTTGGCAGTATCATCGGCACGCTCTTTTAAGAAGTGAGTTGCTGCACCTTATGCGAGGGGCAAGAAGTATGCGTCCCCGTGGGTTGGCATTTTTTGCAGTTTACTTACTGGCTGCTTCAGGTTGGCAGCCGGCTACACCACTACAGCAGGAATGAACCTGCTGAACATCGGCACGACTTTCCCTGGTCGCCGGCCGGACGATTGCAGCAGTAAAAAAAAACGGCCCGCCAGTAAAACTGGCGAGCCGCACTAAAGCACCATTTATCCTTGTGTTACAGAGCGCTTCTCTCCTCAAATCTCTCCTTCATCACACCAAGCCTGTTCAGTGCGTTGATATATGCTTTGGCTGAAGCCTCGATAATGTCGGTTGAAGAGCCTCTTCCTGTTACCGTACGATCCCCTTCAGAGACTTTCACGGTAACTTCGCCCTGTGCATCTGTACCACTCGTAATAGCCCCTACATTATACGTAAGAAGCTTCGCCTTGCATTTGGTCAACTTCTTGATCGCCTTGAGCGTCGCATCGACAGGACCGTCACCAAGCTCGGCCGTTCTCACCGGCTTACCGTCGATCTCCATCTGGACGGTTGCGGTAGCAACAGCAAATGAGCCGCAGGTGACCGTAATATGATCCAGCTTGTACTTCTCCTCGACACGCATGATCTCTTCGGTCATGATGGCGTCGAGATCCTCGTCAAAGACCTCTTTCTTCAGGTCAGCCAGGGTTTTGAAACGGTCGAAAGCCTTGTTGAGTTCTGCGTCGTCAAGCTCGTAACCGAGTTCCTCCAGACGTTTCTTGAAGGCATGACGGCCGGAATGCTTGCCAAGCACCAGCGAACTGGTCTTGAGGCCGACTGACTCCGGAGTCATGATTTCGTACGTAGACTTCTCCATCAGCATGCCATGCTGATGAATGCCTGCCTCATGAGCAAATGCGTTTGCCCCGACAATTGCCTTGTTCGGCTGCACCATTATGCCGGTAACCGTCGACAGGAGCCGGCTGGCAGGGGTGAGGTGCTCTGTCACGACATTGGTCCTGTAAGGGAGAATGTCGTGGCGGGTGCGCATCGCCATGACAAATTCCTCCAGTGAACAGTTCCCGGCCCGCTCGCCGATGCCGTTGATGGTGCACTCAACCTGCCCGGCGCCGGCCATCACAGCGGCGATAGAATTGGCGACCGAAAGACCGAGGTCATTGTGGCAGTGAACGGAGATGACCGCCTTGTCGATATTGGCAACGTTGTCTTTCAGGTACTTGATGATATTGAAATATTCGAACGGGATCGTGTACCCGACCGTATCGGGAATATTCACCGTGGTCGCCCCGGCGTCGATGACCGCGGCAACAACTTCGGCAAGGAACGGCAGTCGGGTGCGGACAGCATCTTCACAGGAGAACTCGACATTCGGCGTATAGGACCGTGCCCTCTTCACGGCTTTGACAGCCGATTCAAGGACCCTGGCAGGCTCCATCTGCAGCTTGTACTTCATATGAATATCGGACGTGGCAATGAAGGTATGAATTCTGCCGCGCTCACCGGCATACTGCAGAGCCTCCCACGCTCTATCGATATCCTTGAAGCTGGAGCGACAGAGACCGGCAATTTCCGCCCCCTTAATTACCTGGGCAACCCGCTTGACCGCTTCGAAATCCCCGTCGGAAGCAATCGGGAAACCTGCTTCGATAACATCCACCTTCAGCTTTTCCAGCTGCCTTGCGATCCTCAGTTTCTCCTCGATGTTCATGCTGTTGCCGGGTGCCTGCTCACCGTCCCGCAGTGTGGTATCGAAAATTTTAACCAGTCTCTGTTCAGCTTTCTTTGCCATTAGTTACTCCTCCCGTTGTTTTCCGTGTCAGTTGATCAATTGTTCCACAAATGTCAGCAATTTCCAGCAGAAAAAACAAAAAAGCCTCCACCCCGTTAGCAAGGGGCGAAGGCTTGAGTCTCCGCGGTACCACCCTTATTCACCCTTGAGTACTACTCCCAAGAGCCTTCTTTTGCCGATTACGTCGGCTGTACGTCTTCGCTTACTCTAGTTCGGCGAAGCGGCTCCAAGGCGAGTTCATCTTCTCTTTTACCGGTTTGCACCAACCACCGGCTCTCTGGGAAAAGAGGTGAGACTACTACTCCTTTTCACTGCCTTTACAATTTCAGCGATGATATAGAAAAAATCGGACTAAAGTCAAGATGAATATTTTGTCAGCATTCAAGGTAGTTCCATTAGTTCAGTCGAGCAGCCTGTACTATCCGCCTTAATAATGAAATACGCCACATCTCAAAAGATATGGCGCCGGCTAAGCATTTTTTGGTGCGAGAGAGGAGACTTGAACTCCTAGACCTTTCGGTGCCAGATCCTAAGTCTGGTGCGTCTGCCAATTCCGCCACTCTCGCAGTAAGGGTTTATGGCTATTTACTAAATTCTGGCG